>JBFMDF010000342.1:0-2862 GCA_040753935.1 Bacteroidota bacterium
TTCATTCGCCGCTCTTCTGTTGTTTAGTGAAGTGTAAGGTTCGTAAATATTCCCATGAGTATAACCCTGTCGCATGTCCGTCTCCCCAGGTAATCTGAATGGCATAACTGCCGACCGGAACGATTGACTTCAACTCGTAATGTCCGGGAAGTTTCGGTCTTAGCACAGGAAGGATTTGATGCATCAACACTTGTTCGCCTTTACATTCGGCACAGGGACATTCATCACGCAACTGTTGCAGTGAAAAGGTTGAAACAAGATTGTCGTCCCACGTAATGGTGATTGTTTCCTTGTCTGTCTGCTTGATGGAAAGTGGTTTCATAGGTAGTTGAATGTACAAAAAAAGAGAACAAACTTAAAAATAGAATACTACGTACTCTTCTGAAATCTCGGTTCAATGACATTGAAGACCAATACATACGTTGCCCCTGCGGCAAGTAACGCCGTTGTAAGAAAAATGATTTCGTATCCCACGTACGGTACTAAAAACCCAAAGAGAATTCCGACTAACATTGCCGGCGCTGTCAGTGTGTTGGTCATTCCTGCGTACAACGGACGTTCTTGCTCAGTGCTCAATTCCGCCACGAACGGCATGCGCGAAATTAAATGCACCTGAATAGCAATGGCAATGAAGACGAAAACAAAAGCATACATAAAGACATTCGTCGATAGAATGGCGCAAAGAGCGGCAAGACCAAAACAAACGGCGGCAGAAAGGACATTCACTTTGTGTCCGTAGTAATCTGCTATAATTCCGAAAGCGATGTTCGACACCATATTGGTTGCCATAACAATTACCGAAAATGTTCCAGCAGACGAAGGCGGAAGTGAAAATTTTTCCAGCGCAAAAATTGAATACAGCGATACCGATGACATGGACATTAAAATGAGCGCATCGGCAACAAGGTAGTTTCGGTAATTGCGGTTTGTTTGAAGCAATCGTCTTGCTTCCGCGATAATATTCGACGTGAAGTGAACATTTGACTCAATATGCACCGTCGGCGGTTCTTCAATCCGAGTAAGGAAATAAAATGAGACCATCGTAAACAAAAAGCCGAGACCAAACAGCATTGCAAAGTTGATTGGAAAAGCAAATGCGTTAATAATAAGGGCAACAAGGTATCCGCTTGCGGCGGCAGTACCGGAGCCGATTAACTGCCGAATACCCATCAATCTGCCGCGCAGTTTTACCGGTACCGTTTTCGTATAGACCAAGAACCACGGCAAGCCAGACATGTTTCCAAATAGCGCAGTAAAAAATAACAGAAGAAGAAACAGCGGAACTGAAACCGACGGCGAAGCTCGTTCAATGAATAACGCCGCTATAATCCCCGCCACAAATAACATCAGACGGTGAACAAATCCCCATGCCACCATCTGCGGTTTAAACAACGATGTTCGTCTCAGCCGCTGTGCGATGAATGCCGCATAGATGTTTGCCCCAAGTGTCCACAAAACGTACACCGATCCAACGGCTAACGGGCTTCCCCCCAACTCTTTGATAAAAATTGGATAGACTGTCGGTATTGCGACAAAACTCATTCCAAGAACGTAAAATGAGCCGTCGAAAAGATGCATGGTAAGATTTTTTCGGAGGATCGGAATCTGATCAGATGAATATTCGGCCGGTGTCGGAAGAATTTTTTCGAGCATACACACAAACATACAAAAAATTGATGTTATAACATAGACACGCGGGACTCTCTTCTCTTTGTTTCACGTTACATTTTCCTTATCTTTGTATCATGTCAGATAAAAAAACGTTGAAACGACGAAGGATTCGTGAATTGGTCATGCAATCATTGTATGCGCACGAGATTGCCAAAGATCCGCCTCAGCATGTCATTGATACGATTCTGGAAGAGTTGAAAACGCACAATGCAGATTTTGATTTTGCACAGTCGCTGTTTCTCAAAACCATAACACACCAACACGATATTGACAAGCGGATAAAAACAAGAACGGAGCATTGGGAATTTCATCGCATTGCGCTCATTGATAAAATACTCTTGCGTATGGCAGTCTGCGAGTTGCTATACTTCGCCGATATTCCTCCGAAAGTCAGCATCAACGAAGCCATAGAGATTGCTAAAGAATATTCCACCGATGGCAGTGGCACGTTCATCAACGGCGTGCTCGATGCAATCCTCGGCGACATGAAAAAAGAAGGCATGCTAAAAAAATCAGGGCGCGGCCTGGTTGATTCAGCTGTCTCTGCCAAAACTTCCGACACACATAAAGCACGAACTGCACAATAACAGTACATGTCTCCCTCTCTTATTCAATCAAACCGGTTTCAGATTTTTGTTTGGACTCTTTTCGATTTTGCCAACACATCGTTTTCGGTCATGATTGTCGCTGTCGGTTACTCTTTGTACTTCAAAGAAATAGTAGCCGGCGGCAGTGGTCGCGGAGATTTTCTGTGGGGAATCGCCGTGAGTATTTCCATGTTGCTCACCGCCATCATTGCGCCGGTACTTGGCGCCGCGGCAGATTTTTCCAGCAGAAGAAAAAGATTTCTTTTCGGGTTTACACTTGCCAGCATTATCTGCACTGCATTACTCTTTTTAGTCAAAGCCAATGATGTGATGTTGGGAATGATACTGTTCATCATCGCCAACATCGGATTTGAAGGAGGACTGGTATTTTACGATGCATTTCTTCCCAATATCACCACTGAGCGAAGTTACGGTCGTGTATCGGGCTACGGTTTTGCTATGGGATATATCGGCTCTCTCACTACATTATTAGTTGCGATGCCGCTGTACGCAGGCGGATTTGAAGAAGCAAACCTTCCCAATGTCCGATTTAGTTTTCTTATTGCGGCTGGCGTGTTTTTTATTTTCTCGGTTCCCCTTTTTC
>JBFMDF010000343.1:0-2849 GCA_040753935.1 Bacteroidota bacterium
TGATGGTAGGTATCCCGTCCAACTTCTTCCAAATCGTTGTGTTTGCCGCTCACACGAATGCATTTTTGTGTATCGGCGGCACGCACGTAGTCGCGCTTTCCCGTGCCGAGGAAGATTTCTTTGAATTGATTCATTCCCGCATTGGTGAAAAGCAGGGTAGGATCGCCATGCGGAATTACCGGCGCGCTGGGAACGATGGTGTGTCCTTTTGATTTGAAAAAATCTAAAAATGATTGTCGAATGTCGCGTGATGTCATGCTTTCTTGATTTCTTTCTCGATTGCTACGTTATGAGGAGTACTTCATGTGTTGTTCAACGTCGTTCATACCTCTACTTGTGTCATTAGTTCAATTTCTTCCAGCACACTTGTAACCTGCAAACATTTCACTAACTCTCCGGTGTACACGATAGCTTTGCCTTTGGTGTGAACTTCCCACGTTAACGCTTCAGCGGTGGGGAGATCGCATCCCGTTGCCTTCATAATCTGTTCAATGACTTCGTCGAACGTATGCACTTCATCGTTGAACAAAATTGCCTTTGCAGGCTCTTGTGTCTTAATTTCATCGAGGACTTCTTCCTCTGTGTGAAGGAGAGGTTCTTCCATTGTTGAGATAAATTTTTTATCAAAATACGGAAAATTGAATAGCGTTGCAAATAGGCATTTTCTAAAGCGCACCACTTTTCGGCTGATATAATTAAGGATTTCGGATGGCATTTGCAAACCAATTCGTGTTCTGAATATCCGTTCCACACAATTGTAATAGAAAGCAACCGTTTCATTGGAGTCGCTGCGGCCGTTGTGTGCATACGAGGGGGGATGGGGACAGAGAAATTGTTGAGCCGGAAAAAGAGTGAGTAGAAGTTTTTATGTTCGCCACAGAGTGTTACAAGAAAAAATCTGTTGACAAACGGGGAATGCTTGTCTATATTTGCTAAGGATTATTCAATGAATAAGGAGCAACGAGTATAGATTTTTTGTTAAAGGTTTAGCATCTGTTTGCGTTATCCACAGACACCTTTAACGTTTATACTGGTTGCTTTTTTGCGTACCGAACGTTTGAAGGTTGGAGTGTTCAGCGTTCGGTTTTTTATTTATGAAGACAACACGAACAATTTTTGCTCTGCTTCTTGTCCTGTGCAGTGTTACACTGTCACAGCAGTCATCAGTGTATCCGGATGTTACCATTCTTGCTTCAGATGAGAATGGCATAACACTAGAATTTCGTCCAAACTTCTTGCCGAATCAGACCATTCTCAACGATGGAATAACGTATGAACATCCGCGTTTTTTGTTTGGGCTTCCATCGGCACAACAAAGAGCGGGATCTGAAGATCTCATGACACGTGTGGTTCAACTTGCTCTTCCGGGCCGACGAGGAACTTCCGTTAGTGTGCTGGCGGCAGATTTTGAAACGGTGAATAATTTTCCGTTGGCGCCAGTGCCACAGATTATTCCCAAAGACAATCTCGGTGCATTTGAACGCGTGTATAAACCGCAATTTGACTCGCGGCAAGAATTTTATCCTGCTCAACTTGCCACAATGAATGATATCGGTTACGTGAAAGGATGGATTACCGCAAATCTTCACATTACACCGCTTCAGTACCAGTCATCAACCCGGACACTGCGGCGATACACCAGAATCGTTGTGCGGGTTGAGTACGGTTCGAAAGATGACGTCTTTGATAACACGGGCAGTGACGACTGGGCACGTGCATCGCTTATCAATTACACAGTCGCTAAACGCTGGGCAACAACACCGTCATTGAAGAAAACATTGGCGGCAAATGCTCTTCTTTCTACCGGAACATGGCATAAATTGGAAGTAACTGACGACGGAATGTATAAAATTGATGCAACATACCTTCGTTCGCTTGGTGTAGAGCCGTCGTCACTGTCATCTATTACTGACATTAAAATCTTCGGAGGGGATGGGCGTAATCTTCCTGAAAATTTATCACTTCCTCGTGCGGTAGATCTTCCTCAGTGTGCTGTGTGGTATGTTGATAATAACAACAACGGAAAATTTAACGACGATGATTATGTGCTGTTCTACGGGCAGGGCACCATCGGTTGGCATTACGATCCTGTCCAAAAAAGTTTTGGGCATCACTACAACCACTATTCCAATAGCAATTACTATTTTCTTGCCGTTGGGGCAAGCGCTCCTGTGAAAGTAATGACGCAGACTACTCTTTCGGTAGGAAGCGGTGCCAAGGTAACACGAACGGTTGGGAAGATTTTCTTTAAAGAAGAAAAATTTAACTTTAATCTTTCCGGCCAGAATTGGGTCAGCGCGCCGTTGAACAACAACAGCACAAGAGTAATTACCAATAAATTACCGGGATGGATTGCGGGTACATCAGTACAATATGCTTTCTATTTATTTTCGCGTTCGAATGCTGAAGCGACTTATAGTATCGAAGAATCAAAGACATTAATTCGAACGGTGAAAATTGCCGGCATGGATAATTCCTACCTTGATAGCCCGGCGGCAGATTATGCGTGGGGAGAATTTTCTGAAGCGACGGTTATTCCGAATTTGACCGACAGCAGAAGTACCCTGGAGTTTACCTACCAATCTTCCGGAAGTGTTGCCAGTGGTTTTATCGATTGGGTGCGTATTCTTTATCAGCAGAAACTGACGGCGCAAGATAATCAGTTACTCTTTCATTCACCCGATACTTCCGGTTTGGTTGATTACTACGTTGACGGTTTTACCTCCAATACTATTAACGTGTTTGAAGTATCGGACGTGAACAATGTGAGGAAAATTATACATCAAGCAGAACAGGTGATGGGGTCTATCTCGTTTCGGGACTCGAACACGACCGGAGTGGTGCGACGG
>JBFMDF010000344.1:0-2847 GCA_040753935.1 Bacteroidota bacterium
ACAAGAAACTTCACCGATTGAACCGCTAGCGCAACAAAGTGAACCAGAAATAGTATTTACCTCACCAGAGCAAGCACAACTATTTGCAGAAATGATGGGAGAAGAGGCGGCGCAACAAGAACCACAGCAAACGGCACCGAGCATTGATGAACTTGCGGAAAAATTACAGAATGCGGAACGGATTGTACCAGCGGAAGACTATCAACCGACTCCGTTGCCGGAAACGGTGAAAAATGAAAACACGATGGGGATGGTGACACCAACCCTGGCAGAAATTTACGCATCGCAAGGGGAATACAATGCTGCAATCCAGGCGTATGAAATTTTAGTATTCTCCCAACCCGCTAAGGCGGCAGAATTTCAAAAACGGATTCAGGAATTGCAAAGGTTACAGATGGAGAAAGAAGGGTTAGTTTAAAATGCAAAAGGCGATGAGGTTCATCGCCTTTTGCATTTTCTACAAGTCAAATTGTTATTTCAACGCATTCACTATTTTGGTCAATTTCGATTTTTGGTTTGCTGCTTTGTTGGGATGAATAACTTTTTTCCCCGCCAATTTATCCAGCAACGAAACCGTCTCTTTCAGAACTTTTTCGGCTGTGGTTTTGTCTTTTGCCGAGCGCACCCTTTTGATCATTGTCTTCATTGCCGACAACTGTTGTGTGTTGCGCTGGTGGCGTCGCGCACTTGAACGGATTCTCTTTTCTGCAGATTTATGTTGTGCCATTGGTTCCCTTCATGTAAATAGTTCAAAAAATCGTACAACAATATAAAAAAAATCTCGCTGACTTACAATTTCTTTTCCCAATAGATGGTCTTTCGCAGTTCTTCTACCCATCGCTGGTAGTTATTTGCCAGCTTAAACTGCAGCGTCAATTGTTCAAGGCGTTTGTAATCGTCGTTCAAATTAATAGTATGTTCAGGTGTAACGGAACGGACATAGATAATGTGGTAGCCATGTTTGTTGCCGACAACAAGTTTCCTTGGCTCGCTAATATCGCCGGCTTTTGCTGACTTCACGAACTCTTCGTAGGCAGGGTCTAATTGGTCAATTGCCACCCGTCCCAGATCGCCACCGACATCTTTTGTCTCATTGTCTTCAGAATACTTTCGCGCCAATGCACCAAAATTTCCTCCGGCAAGAACCTCTGAGCGGATTCTCTTGAGCTGTGCAATGGCAGAATCGTCATTTGCCTGCGATACTTCGATGGGAAAGAGAATATGCCGCGTTCGCACGGCATCGCCGCGCCGTTCAACAAGTTGGATGATGTGGTAGCCGAATTGCGTGCGGACAGGTTTTGAAATTTCATTCTCTTGTAAGGTAAACGCCACTTCTTCGTATTCTTTTACAAACGAACCACGTCGGGCAAACCCGAGATCGCCGCCGTTTGCCGCTGAGCCGTCCGATGAATATCGTTTTGCAAAATCAGCAAAATCCCCACCCGCGTTAATGCTATCGATGATTTTTAACGCTTTGTTGTAAATTGCTTGCAGTACGGAAGAATCCGGTTTCGGTTCGATATAAATATGACTCAGTTCGTATTCAGTGGGTACTTTTGGAATACTATCTTTGTATGTTGCAAAAAACTCCTCCACTTCCCGTCGCGAAACGCTCAACTGCATCTGGCGCTGTTGTTGAATTTTTTGGACGAGCATCTGTTTCCGAATTAACTCGCGGAATTGGTATTCACGCTTCATTCGATTGACACTCATACCGTAGATTTTTTCCAATTGGTCTTGTCCGCCCGCTTGGTAGATAAGGCGGTTGATTTGCTGTTCCATTCGTTCGGTAATTTCTTCTTCTGTAACGACAATACTGTCTTCAATTGCCTGTGCCAGCACAAGCTTATCGTTGATCATACCGTCGAGTACCTGATTGCGTAGCGACGGTGAGTTTGGGTCTAACCGGTTTTGCAGTGCCACTTGCTGGACGGTGAAATTTAAATCGGAAAGAGTGATAACTTCGCGGTCAACTACTGCCACAATTTTATCCAGTGTTGTTTGCGCTGTTGCCAACAATGTTATGCCATACAGTGCAACACCGTAGAACATCGTTCTCATAACTACTCGCCTCCAAAAACAGAAGTATCTCTGTGTGAATACATAAATTGAACGGTATATTTTTTTCGTATTTGTTGTAGAAACTCTTCGTACCGCTGTTGTCGCCGCTCCATAACTAACCGCTGGCGAATATCGTTTTCACAGTAGGATAACGGAGCAGCAGTTCCTTTCCGGTAGAAATCGAGCAAGCGGATAACAAAATAACCGACGCTTGTCTTCACCGGGAATGAAACTTCGTTTCGTCCGAGTATTGTTGCCACCTTCCACAATGTGGATGGGTAGATGGTTGCTGGTGAGAAGTAGAGTGAATCTGAATATGAAATCAACCCTTTTGTCGTATCGGATTGGTATCGTCTGATACTGGTGTTCCATCCTTCTGTCGCAAGTGCCGACGCACGAAATTGCACTGCATCGTCATTACGAAGAAACACAGCGGCAGAAATAAGGATGAGATCGTCGGGGAGCGTGAATTCTGCGGCGTGTGCCTGGTAGTACGATGCAACATCATTGCCGGTAACGCTTTGCTCTGTGGCCGCATACACGTCCCGCTCAAGCAGTGTGGCGATAGAGAGTTGTTTGTATGCTTCGGTTAGTTTTTTTCGAAGTTCTTCATCGGTATCGTATCCCTTTCGTTTTGCCTCCTGAAAGAGAAGTTCATTGGTTACCCAGCGGTTAACAACCTGACGAAGTTCGGCATCACTTGGTTTCTTTGATGTGTCGAGGGAAGCATACACCATCTCCAGCGTCAGCACTTCATCATTCACGCGGGCAATAATGTTTTCTTGG
>JBFMDF010000345.1:0-2836 GCA_040753935.1 Bacteroidota bacterium
TGCCGTTAAGAAAGTCCAATAGTGTTGCGTTTTTTGGTTATATCCTTGCTCCTCGTTGTAATTCCCACAGTATCACCGCGCTTGCGCTGGCTACGTTGAGCGAATCAACCCCTTCCTTCATTGGAATCGTCACATATTCATCACACAGGTTCAATATTGCTGGTGAAATACCATGCCCTTCCGCGCCAAGCACAACGCAGGAACGTTCGGCAAAATGGACGTAACGTATATCATGACTCTTCTTATTCGGATGTGCGGCGTAAAATGTTGTTCCCATTTTTTTCAAAAGATCTACGTCGTGGAGTGGGTTAAGCATGTCGACAATGTTCAATTGGAAAATGTTTCCCATCGAATTTCGTACTGACCGGCGAAGATAGGGATCGCACGAACTTGGAAGTACCATTACTGCATCAACACCCAAGCAAGCACAGTTACGCAAAATAACTCCCATATTCTCTGCATTAACAATTCCATCAAGCACAACTCCTGTGAAGTGTTCTTTTTCGGTAAGCATTGAGGCAAGTTCATTTACAGTTTTCCTTTTCGGTACTTTGGCTATTGCCATCATTGCTTGGTGCAATTCATATCCGACAATGGTATCTAACAATTTTTTTTCACCGATGTAGATATCGAGAACATCAGTGTGCTGTTCGATTGTTGCACGGTATTGTTCAAACCATTGCGGAGTAATGAGCAGTGAGAAGATTCGGATATTGCTGGCGAGCAATCGGCTGACTACTTTTTCTCCTTCAGCAACAAAAATTCCTTTCCGAAGATGTTCTAACGGACGTTTTAACGTGCGATACGGTTCAAGTTCCGGCATTTCAAGTGAAGTAATATGTTCTACGCGTGCAATCATTCTTTGAAGTCAGTCAAATCTTTGGTATTTTTACTGTTGTTACCGTTTGTGTTTCAAATCTCTTGAAAGGTTACTCGGGAATGTCTGTTCGTGTTCGTTTCGCTCCAAGTCCTACCGGTTATCTTCACGTCGGTGGTTTGCGTACTGCACTCTATAATTTTCTCTTTGCAAAAAAACATGGTGGAACATTCATCCTGCGCATTGAAGATACAGACCAATCGCGTAAAGTGGAAGGGGCAGTTGAAAATTTAATTACCACCCTGCATTGGGCCGGTATTGATTTTGATGAAGGACCGGGCAAAGATGGAAACTATGGTCCCTACATACAATCTCAACGTCTGCATGTGTACAAAAAACACGCGGAACAGTTGATTGAAAAAGGAAAAGCGTATTACTGTTTCTGCACACCTGAACGATTGGAAGAGGTTCGCAAACAGCAACTAGCCGCAGGTGTTGATCCAAAATATGACGGTCATTGCAGAACACTACCACCGGACGAAGCAGCACGACGAGTTACATCCGGTGAACCACACGTTATTCGAATGCGTGTGCCGGATAACGGAGAAGTGAAATTTACCGACCTGATTCGCGGAGAAGTGGTTATTCAAAACAAAATTTTGGATGATCAAGTATTGCTCAAGTCAGACGGCTTTCCGACATATCATCTTGCTGTCGTTGTCGATGATCATTTAATGGAAATAAGTCATGTGGTGCGTGGAGAAGAATGGCTTCCCAGCACACCGAAACATATTTTGCTCTATCAATATTTCGGATGGGAACTTCCGCAGTTTGCACATCTTCCGCTTTTGTTGAATCCCGATAAAAGCAAACTCAGCAAACGTCAGGGTGATGTTGCGGTAGAAGATTATCGGGCAAAAGGATATTTAAAAGAAGCACTGGTGAATTTTGTAGCATTTCTCGGCTGGAATCCAGGCGATGAACGGGAAATTTTTTCGATGCAAGAATTAATTGCTGAATTTTCTTTTGAGCGGGTGGGGAAAGCCGGAGCAGTGTTCAACATTGAAAAACTTAATTGGATGAATCAACAGCACATTAAACTTCGTTCAGCAAATGAACTTCTGCCTCTTGTAAAACCATTGGTGAAGGAAAAAGGATGGAATGTTTCCGACGAGTATCTCGTTCGCGTGATTGATTTAATGAAAGAGCGCGTAGTTGTTGTTAATGATTTCGTTGAAGCCTGCAGTTATTTTTACCTCGATCCGGTAACGTATGACGAACAGGCGCGTTCAAAAAACTGGAAAGCAGATACTCCTTCACACTTGGCACAGTTGTTGGACAAATTGAAGTCGCTGACCAGTTTTGATGCGGCAACTGTGGAAAGTACGCTGCGTTCAACTGCAGAAACGTTGCACATAGGTGCCGGTAAACTTATTCATCCGCTCAGACTTGCAATTTCAGGTGTCTCACATGGACCTTCATTGTTTCACATGGCAGAGGTATTGGGAAAAGAGACTGTCGTCCGTCGTATAGAACAGGCAATGACAAAACTCCATGAAAATTGATTCTCGTGCAACGCTTCAATATATTCTTGAACAATGAAAACACTCGATATCATTAAACTTCATAATGCAGTCTTTTATGCCTACCATGGCGCGCTGAGCGATGAACAGAATCTCGGAGGCAAATTCGAAATTGATGTAGAACTTCATTGCGATCTTACGAGAGCAAAGGAAAGCGACAGCCTTAGTGAAACAGTGAATTACGAAAAAGTCTACGCCATGATGAAAAAAATTGTTACCGAAAAAAAATATTATCTCATTGAAGCCCTTGCTCATTCTATTGGGAAAGGAATTCTTGATACATTCAATCAGGTACAAAAAACTGTCGTGCGTGTCCGCAAACCTGGCGCCCCTGTGCACGGTGTTGTCGATGCGATTGAAGTTGTTGTAGAAAATCAACGAACATGAAACATACGGTGTATTTAGGATTAGGTTCAAATGTCGGTGACAGAGTCGA
>JBFMDF010000346.1:0-2816 GCA_040753935.1 Bacteroidota bacterium
AAGGTTACATCATGAAAACTTCAAATTCTTATTTCTTACTCTCCTTTTTTTGCTTTATCACGTTAAGTTTTTCCCAATCGCTTCCTAAGGATTTCGATGCGTATGTAGAAAGCGTTCGGAAAACATTTACCGTTCCCGGCATTGCCGTTGCTGTAGTAAAAGATGGAAAGGTAGTTCTTGCAAAAGGATATGGAGTAAAAACAGTCGGCACGAACGACAAAGTAGATAGCAAAACAAACTTCAGCATTGCTTCTAATACAAAAGCATTTATTGGTACCTCTCTTGGAATGCTGGTAGATGACGGGAAATTAAAATGGGATGATCGCGTTATTGATCATTTACCGTGGTTTCAAATGTCCGATCCCTATGTAACTCGCGAAATGCGAATTATTGATCTGCTTTGCCACCGAAGCGGACTTGGACTTGGTGCAGGAGATCTGTTAATTTGGCCCACCAATACCTACAAACAAAAAGATGTCATCAAACGATTTCGCCATGTACCTCTTGCAACAAGTTTTCGCAGTTCGTATGCATACGACAATATCTTGTATTTAGTGGCTGGAGAGGTTATTGAAGCTGTTAGCGCGATGCCGTGGGATGAGTTTGTGCGGACACGAATCTTCAAGAAACTTGGAATGAACAACAGTACACTAACATTTGCTGAGGCGGTGAGAAAAGGAAACGTTGCAACACCGCACGCCGAAATTCAAGGAGTTGTTCGTCCTGTTGCCGCTTCTGATAGCGACAAAACAAATCCGGCGGCAACAATTAACACCAACGCTGAAGATATTGCGAAGTGGATGATCTGTCAGCTCGATTCCGGCAAACTTGCTGACGGCACACGATTGTTTTCTGAAACCACTACGCGTACCTTGTGGTCTGTTGCCACTCCGATTCCAGTTTCCAAAGTGGCAAAAGAATTAGCGCCGCTTCAACCCAACTTCGCGGGGTACGGCGGCGGATTTTCACTGCGCGATTATCGCGGCAAAAAATTAGTTTGGCATACAGGCGGATTGAGTGGAATGGTGTCGCTGGTTGCTATGATTCCGGAACTTCGTGTTGGTGTTGCGGTCTTTACTAATCAGGAAATTACCGGAGCATTTTATTCTATTGGCTGGCGTGTGCTCGATCATTATCTGAATGAAAAATACGATTGGCTTTCTGCCTACAAAGCGGTGAAGGCACGAATTGATTCCATGAATACTGTTGTTGATACAAAAACGATGACAACAAGGGATTCACTTTCAAAACCTTCTCTACCCCTTGAAAAATACGTTGGCATATATAACGATGCATGGTACGGCGATGTTACCATTGAAATGAGAAACGGTAAACTATTTATGCAAATGGTTCCGACGCCATCACTTGGCGGATATTTAGAACATTATCAATACGATACATTCATTGCCCGCTGGAGTGATCCGGAAATGCGTGCTGATGCATTTGTGACTTTTTCACTTAAACCGGATGGAAGTATTGAACAGGTGAAGATGAAAGCGGTATCCCAGTCAACCGATTTCAGTTTTGATTTTCATGATTTGCTGCTCAAGCCGGTACGGTAGATTGTTTCTATGTGTGGTTGGTCGAAGAACTTTCCTCAAGGAATTCATTGATTGTATGAACAAATTTCATTAAATTTGATAACATTTTTGAAATAACACACTTCTGAATTTTTAGAGGAACTCAATGAACAAAGGAAAAATCGTTCAAGTTATTGGACCTGTTGTCGATATTGACTTTTCTGAAGGAAAACTCCCCGAAGTATTAAACGCAATCAAAATTCCCCGTACCAACGTTGAAGGTGTTACCGAAGAACTTATTGTTGAAGTGCAGCAGCACCTTGGAGAAAACCGTGTACGTACAGTGGCAATGGATTCAACCGATGGATTAGTGCGTGGTATGGAAGCGTTCGATACTGGTGGACCGATTTCAATTCCTGTTGGTCCGAATACGCTCGGACGACTGATCAACGTAACCGGACACGGCATTGACGGGTTGGGTGAAATTAAAGGAATAAAAGAGTATCCTATTCACCGACCTGCACCCGCCTTTAGCGATCTTTCCACAAAGAAAGAGATGTTTGAGACTGGAATTAAAGTTATCGATTTGCTCGAACCGTACACGAAAGGTGGTAAGACAGGATTGTTTGGCGGCGCCGGCGTTGGTAAGACAGTATTAATTCAAGAACTGATTCGTAACATTGCGGCAGAACATGGTGGCTATTCTGTGTTTGCCGGTGTCGGCGAGCGAACGCGTGAAGGAAACGATTTGTGGCTGGAGATGAAAGAGTCCGGCGTGCTTGCAAAAACGGCGCTTGTGTTTGGTCAAATGAATGAGCCTCCGGGTGCTCGTCTTCGTGTTGCATTGACCGGATTAACCATTGCAGAATACTTCCGTGATGACGAAGGGAAAGATGTTCTTCTTTTCATTGACAATATTTTCCGTTTCACGCAAGCAGGTTCTGAAGTTTCTGCCCTGCTTGGTCGTATGCCGTCTGCGGTGGGGTATCAACCGACGCTCGCAACGGAAATGGGTGCTTTGCAAGAACGCATTACGTCAACAAAGAAAGGTTCAATCACTTCAGTACAGGCAATCTATGTTCCGGCTGACGATTTAACCGATCCTGCACCGGCGACAACCTTCTCACACCTTGATGCAACGACCGTGTTGAGTCGTCAGATTTCCGAACTTGGAATTTATCCTGCGGTTGATCCTCTTGATTCAACTTCACGTATTATGGATCCGTTGATCCTCGGCCATGAACATTACCTGGTAGCAAAGCAAGTGAAACAGATTCTTCAGCAGTATAAAGATTT
>JBFMDF010000347.1:0-2783 GCA_040753935.1 Bacteroidota bacterium
GAGGTAGTCGATGAAAATATCAATGGAAAATATTTTCGGCGGAATGAATGAAGTTTTCAACTTGTCGGCAAGTTTTTTCCGCAGCACATGCGCCGGACGTTTTCCCGGAAACACCACCACAGTGGCCGAATAATCTACACCGTCCGGTTGAAGTGAGTTCATCACCTCATCCAGCAAACTTGATGCAGGCGATATAAGTCTGACGTTGTTCATGAAATCACTACGACTTTTTTCAAATCCACATAGAATAACGCGCCAGAAACCACTTTTCCAGGATAGAGTGAGGTGAGGACATTCATGTAATTTTTTACTTGCTCAACGTACTTGTCATTCATTTCATCAGACCCGGTTTTGAAATCAACAACGACAACGTGCTCTTCATCGAGTATGACGCGGTCCATTCGGTACAGTTTTCCTTCCGTGGAGACAACATCTTGCTCACGCAGTACCGTTCGTCCCTCTTTTGCTTCAAAAAAAGGATAGACCTCCGGCATCTGCAAAAATTGTAAGAGTCGCGATTCAACCTCATCTACAGTTATCTGCCCGGCATACTTCTGTTGAAGCAGTACACAATGTTGATGCAAAATTTCGGCAGGGTTTTTCGGTAAGAATTCGATGCGCGAAAGAACTTCGTGAACAACATTACCCCGCAATGTTTCCGCCAGTCTAATTTTCTCATATTGAGCGACAGGCATCGGCGCCGACTGTGTTAAGAAATAAGGTTCAATTGAGGACATCTCTTTTGCCGCAGGTTGTTCAGCCCGTTCGTATTTCGTTCCACGAGGTTCTGCAGGAAAGAGCATTGACGGAAAATTTATCGTGTCAGCATCGTTCGATTTTGTTGGCTTTGCCATAAGACTGACGACGTACATTTCCCGCTGCGCTCGGGTTAACGCCACATACAGACGATTGAACTCATCATTGAGTATTTCACGTTCACGATGAGTATAGATTTTCTCCAACTTCGCGGAACGAGCGGTCATCTCTTTCGTTACTTTCAGGAGCGAGAGTCCTTGTTCAGATTCAACAACGACCGGACCAATTCCTTTTTTCTTTTTGTCTTTGAATACTGCAATGACGACCGGAAAACCGAGTCCCTTGGACTTGTGCACCGTCATAACGCGCACTGCATGGGCATCAGCCGGCACTGTAATACTCCACTGGTCATCTTCACCTTCTTCTTGCGTAAAGGAAAGAAAATCTTTGATGCTGTTATTCCGTTCCTGTTCAAACTGTTTAATCACTTCCAGGAATTTCACTAAGGCGCTTTCCTCCGTGTGGCAGTGATGAAAAACAGAAAATGTCTTCATTGTTTCTGAAACCAAATCATACACCGGCATATACCCTACCCGATTGAACAGCGGTTCGAAGTAGCGCACCCACAACTGCGGAAATTGTTCACGAAAAATAGAATAATAAAATCCGGTGAGACGCGGTTTCGTGCCGAGAAATAATTCGCGGATATCATCTTGTCGAACGGACGCGTGGTGTTGCTTCAACACGTTGCCAAACAACTCACCCAGCACAAATGTTGCAAAGGAAAGATTATCAACCGGTGAATCGAGAAAACGAAGGTATGCAATTAATTCACCGATGACTTTACGGCGACGGACATCGAGCGTCGAGTGGGAAATAAACGGAATATGTGCCGCGTTTAACCATGAACTTATTTGTACGACATCAGCGTTGTTCGGCGTGAGAATAGCTATATGATTATAGTTGTAGCCGCGTTCGATACAGTTATGGATAGTAGCAATGATGTACTCGCGCTGTTCTTTCTGTGTTGCCTCAACTTCATCTGTTTGTTGAATGAAATGAGTTTCGACATACCCTTTCCCTTGTCGCTCAGAAGGAACCTTCTGCGCACAGTCGAGCAACCCGCTATCCCCCGCAACATCATCGTAACCAATCTCTTTCGTTTTCACGGTAAAAACTTCCTTCACAAAATCAACAAGCGTCTGATCACTACGGAAGTTCGTGTCAAGATTGAGCACATTCTTGTACGCGGATGGAAATTCATCCGGATTGGTTTCCAATGTTTTCATGATACGCCAATCTGCTCCACGAAAACTGTAAATAGATTGCTTGGTATCTCCAACAACAAACAGACTTCCCTTAACAGAAAGCGCATTTTCTATGAGCGGATGAAGAACGTGCCACTGAATCGGACTGGTATCTTGAAATTCGTCAATGAGAAAGTGATTGAGCCGTTCGCCAAGTTTGAGGTATACCTGCGGCACGACATTTTCGGAAAGATACGTTGAGAGCAACTTGGTGGCATCATCCAGCGCAACACTTCCTTCCAACCGTTTGATCTGATGGAACGTGTCGTCAACCAATTGGAGAGCGTGAACGAAGGGCTGGTAATATTCTACAGAATAACACTCGATATATTCAGCGAGCAACTGTTGTACTTTGTGAATAGGTGTGAGGAGTATTTTCTCAATTCGATTGTATGTCGCTTCCTGCTCTTTGGAAAACTTATTAAAAAATTTTTTCCATTCACCTTTCAGTGCAACAGTATGCACATCTCCATCGCTAAGTTTTTCAATGTCTTGTAAAAAGTAGTGATACACCGGCAAGCCGGATTCAGCCAGTTGCTTTCGCAGACTTTTGGCAAGCGCGATAATCTGTTCTTTTAGTTCACGCTGCCTATTGTTCTCATTTGACAAAGGAGTTGCCGCATACCGCGCAAAGTGTTCATGGAGTTTATTCACTTCAGTAATTATTCTCTGAAAAGGATTCCAGTGAAACGAAGCATCTTTGTTATCTTGCTCCTCTAT
>JBFMDF010000348.1:0-2777 GCA_040753935.1 Bacteroidota bacterium
ACGACCAAATTGCTATTGTTGAAAAAAGCGGTGCAGTTGGTTTGTTTATCCCTGGTAACCATGACTGGGAATATCAGGGAAGTAGAGGATGGGAGACGCTTCGCCGACAAGAAGCATTTATTGCTGCGAAGAATCTGCCCAATGTTACAATGCTGCCAAAAGGTGGTTTTCCCGGACCATCAGTGCTCGATATTGGCGATTCAATTCGTATTGTAGCGCTCGATACGCAATGGTGGCTTCATGGGTATGAGAAACCGCTGTACAACGGCGATAGTACAGAAGAACAAACCAAGAAAAGATTTTTGGATTCGCTTTTCACTGTATTACACACTGCGCGAAAAACAATTGTGGTTGCCCACCATCCGATTGAATCGCATGGAGAACACGGTGGATTTTTTGATTGGCGGGATCATCTTTTCCCTCTTCGGAAATTGGTCAACTGGTTGTGGTTTCCTTTGCCGGGAATTGGTTCGCTGTATCCGATGTCCAGAATGCTGGGAATATCAAGTCAGGATTTTTCAAATGCCCGGTATGCCGAGTTGCGTGTAAAAATTGACAGCGTGTTGTCCTCTTCTTCACCAATCGCGTATGTTTCAGGGCATGAACACACACTACAAGTGTTGAATCGAGTCGCTCATCATTACTATCTCGTGAGTGGAAAAGGAATTCAACAGCATGATGAAGCCCTGACGTATGGCGAGAATACCATTTTTGCTCACCGCGGAGCAGGCTTTATGCGTATTGATGTTTCGTTGTCCGGTGCAGTACGGTTGGGAGTGATTGAAGCAACGGAAGCACGTGGTAACGGCGTCGAAGTGTTTTCAATGATGTTACGTTGAACTTTTTGCTTTCAGATAGTAGTAGATTTCAATTTGTGATTCGATAGGTTTGCCGCTATCGCTTTTTTTGTAGACATTTTTCAGATTTTTATCTAACACTCTTGCTTTCACACTATCCATCAATTGAAAATTCAGCATATCTTTTATTTCTCTCTTTATTGATTCATCGTACACCGGAAATGCCACTTCTACACGCTTGCTGAGATTTCGGTTCATCCAATCGGCGGATGAGAGATAGATGATTTCGTTGCCATTGTTGTGAAAAATATAGATTCTGCCATGTTCCAACAATCTGCCGACAATACTGAATGCAGAGATATTCTTGCTAAAAGATTTTTCACCTGCGACCAAGCAACAAATTCCGCGAATCAGCAATACGATAGAAACACCCGCCTTGCTTGCTTCGTACAGTTTGTCGATCATTTCGCGATCTTCAATGCTGTTCATTTTTACAGTAATCGAGGCAGGCAGGTGTTGTTGTGCATTGAGAATTTCCTGATCGATGAATTCTATCAGTCGTTTGCGTAGTGAAAAGGGAGCAACAAGAAGATGATTGGTTCTTGGAGCGGTGATTTTTTTGTTGAGAAAACGGAACACCTCATACATTTCGTTGGTAATTCGAATGTCTGAGGTGAACATGCCGTGGTCGGTGTACAACTGTGCGGTTTTTTCGTTAAAGTTGCCGGTACTTAAATAGCCGTAACGCCTTTTCACACTGCCTTCTACCCGCGTAACCAGACAGAGTTTAGCGTGGACTTTCAAACCGGGGTAACTGTACAGTACTTTTACTCCTGCGTTTTTCAATTCTTCCGCCCAATACATATTTGATTCTTCGTCAAATCGCGCCATCAATTCTACATAGGCAGTAACACGTTTTTTATTTTTCGCCGCAGTAATCAACGCGTTGACTATTCTCGACTGTGATGCAAGACGGTACAACGTTATGCGGATCTGAAGCACATTCGGATCCTGCGCCGCTTCCTCCAAAAATCGAATCACATGGTCAAATGAATGATACGGATAATGCAGAATCCAATCTTTCTCCCGCAACGCCGTGAACATCGATTGGTGTGCAGTTAACTGCGGCACCGCAATGGGAGAAAGCGGATCGAACACCGGCAGGACATTCTCAGGATTTGGGAACTTGAAAAAGTCGCTGAAGTTATGGTAGCGCGCCCCCGGAATCATTTCCTTTTCAGAAAGCAGGAGTGATTTTCGAAGCAGGTTTTTTACTTCCGGTGGTGTTGATGCGTCGTATAAAAAACGGGAGGGTGCTCCTGTTTTCCGCTTTTTAATTGCGTTGCGGAGTATTTCGACGACATCGCCATTGAGTTCCTCTTCAAAGTACAGTTCTGCATCCCGGGTTAATTTGATAGAATACGAAGCAATAACATCAAACTGAGGGAAGACGTAAGGTAAATTCTTCCTCACCATATCGTCGAGAAACATGATGTAGAATTTGTTTTCAATCTTCGGCAATTCAATAAATCGGGGAACGACAGACGTCGGCAGTTCGACAATGACGTAGTGATATTTTTGTGGTGGTTCCTCTTTCCGCCGTACTTGCACCACAAGGTACAACTGTTTGTTTTGGAGGAAAATCTCTTCTCTTGAGTTTCCAAGGAAATTGAATTTGAGATGAGGGAGAATCTGTTCCTTAAAATACGTGCTGACGAATTGTTCGTGAACGGGCTTTGTTTCTTTCTCTGAAATGAGGAACACCTTGTGCTCGCGCATTTCTTTTAGAATTTCATTGCGAAAAATGTTTCCGTACTCTTCCTGCTGCTTGGTGACGATACGGTTGATTTCATCCAGCAACTCTGCGGGATCAATATCGTATTTCTTTTTCGTTTTTTTCTTCAGCCTCATTAAACTACGTACCGATGCCACCCGCACGCGGAAAAATTCATCGGAGTTTGAAGAATAGATGGCGAGAAA
>JBFMDF010000349.1:0-2768 GCA_040753935.1 Bacteroidota bacterium
ACCTTTGCAAAAAGAGTATCCGTTTCATCCGATGAAGTAAACAAGGTATCACGTTCATCTGTTTGAGCAGAAATTATTGAGAAGATACAGAAGATTGCAGACAAAAGTTTTTTCATACTTCCTCCTAATTTTTTACCGCAACAACTTGCTTAATTGTTGCCTGAGGAGTGTATCCGCGCATTTCAATGATGTAAATCCCCTTGGGAACCACAATACCTTTACTATTCCTTCCATCCCACTTTGTTTTAAACGCACCCGGTGGATGAAATGAGTTAGAAACGACTATTCTCACCTCTTGTTGGAAACGATCGTAAATGACAATCGTTACTTTGGAATTGCTCCCGCCGGTATAGGGAACACCGTAATCGATCGTTGTTGAATCGGTGAAAGGATTCGGGTAGTTTTGCTTCAAATAGAAGTCCGGTGGTGCAGGACCGTATCCTGTTTGCGGTCCGGTTGTAGTTTCTTTACATGAGGTGAACAACAGCGATAAGGAGACAATAACGATGGCAAGAAGATATCTCATAGCAACCTCGCTTTTGAACGTTAGATCAAGTACTGCTCGAAAAATTGTACGATGCGTTGTTCGTACTCCTTCTTTCCAATCTCGTGAACATTGTTATGATTGGCATTGTCAATCAGCCAGAGCGTTTTTGGTTCATTGGCGGCGGCAAATAACTGTTCACTGTACTGATACTTTATGAATGTATCATTTTTTCCATGGATGAACAATACGGGAACACGTATAGTTTTCACGGCATCAATCGGAGAAACTTCGCGATGCTTAAAACGAGCGATGATCTCGCTTCGTTTCATTGCAATGTTGCGCAGAAAGTGCCACGGCAGTCGAAGCAGTCGTTTTTGATAATCAACGGTAATTTGCCGCAGTGTTGCAAAGGAAGCTTCAGCAACAACAGCGGAAATTCTCGGTTCAATGCTTGCCGCCTGCAACGCAACTGCCGCTCCCATCGAAGTACCGAATACTCCGATTTTGCATTTCGGAAATTTTTTCAACGCTTCGTAAATGGCAATTTGCACATCGTGCTTTTCGTAGTAGCCGTACGTGCAGAATTTTCCGCCGCTTTCGCCGTGTGCGCGAGAATCATACAACATCACGTTGAAATTATTTTCGTAAAAAACTTTTGCAAGCAATAAGCCGCTGATTTTATTGTCGCCGACACCATGCAGATAAATGATTGTTGCTTTCGGATTGTTGGCGGGAATAAACCATGCATTCAACAACGAGAGCGCATCGCTGGCAAGAAAGTTAAATTGCTCATACGGCAGATGTAAATGGAGGGGAGATGTTGGCAGATTGTGTTCTCGGTAATATTCTTCACCTCGCCGTTTTGGTTTCAGCAACATAATGGGTCCGATGATAAGCACCAGCGTCGAAATTGTCAGCATGAATGCAATTGCGCACAACAACAGTATCAGCAGCAGGCTCATTGTGGTACTCCAGAATAGTACTGAAGAATGGAAAACAACGCCCGCAGGTCTTCGTCAGAGTTGTAGAAATGAGGGGCGATACGAATCATTCCTTCGCGAAGCGAGACTATGATTCGTTGCTCTGTTAAATCATTGAATATTGTTTGTGCTTCGGGATGTTTTATGGTAACAATACCTGCCCGTTTCGATTGTTCCCGCGGCGTTACCAGTTCAAATCCCTTCGTATCGCAGAACGTAATAATCTGCTCCGTTAGGGAGAGAAGATGGTTATGAATATTAGAAATGCCAATGTCCAGCAGTATTGAAGTTGATTCGCCCAACGCCGCAATCGCAAGGTAGTTTTGCGTGCCGTTTTCATATCGCCGCGCAGTTTCATCAAGATCAATACGGTAACGAAAAAAATCGCTGAAAAAATGTTTATTGCTCGTCCATCCCATATAGCGTTGTTCAATTTGTTCTTGCAATTCTGCCGAAACGTACACAAAGCCCAGTCCCATCAATCCCATCAGCCATTTGTGTCCTCCGTTTGAAAGAAAATCAATCTGCGCGGCTTGCACATCCAGCGGTGCTGCGCCCAATCCTTGAATAGAGTCCACGCAAAAAAACACGTTGTGCTGTTTGCATATTTTCCCAATGGCGACGAGATCAGCTTTGAAACCGGAAAGGAACTGAACAAAACTGATAGACAGCAAACGAGTTCGAGGAGTTATTGCGCGTTCAATATCGTCGGCAGTAATTTCTCCCGTCGGAGCGTTGATGAAATCAATTTCAACACCGAATTTCTTCAGATTCAAAAACGGTACAACGTTCGCGGGAAACTCGCTGCTGTTCAACAGAATTCTGTCTCCAGATTTCCAGTTCAGTCCCTGTGCAAGGATGTTCAAACCGTCCGACGTGTTGGACGTGAACGCAATTCTCTCCGGTGTTGTATTGATGAGTGCGGCAAGCTGGTGTTTCGTTCGATTGTACACTGCAATCACTTTGGGGTACACATCAATATCGCCGAACGACCTGTCGTTGAGATGTTCTGTAATAACAGCCGAAACTCGTCGCGATAGCGGACTGACGGCGGCGTGATTCAACCAGATTTTACCTGTTTGAATATGCGGAAACCACGAACGGTATCGGTGCAGATCGTATGTCATGGCGCTTCCGTCAATATAACCAGCCGTGAAAAGTGATGCAACAGCCGAACTGCATTTTGTGAAAATACGTTTTTATACACAGTTCAACTTTCGTATATTCATCACCATGAACGTTGCACTTGTCCACGATTGGTTAACGGGAATGAGAGGCGGAGAAAAATGCCTTGAAGTGTT
>JBFMDF010000350.1:0-2753 GCA_040753935.1 Bacteroidota bacterium
GCCAATCAACAAATTGTTAAACCACAAATTGTAGTACTTCGATTTCTGCACACTACTTCCACCCAACACGGGATCGATAAATTGACTCTGTGATTCACCTAATTCGTAAATGGAAAGACCATCAACAAGAAAATTTCCGAAGTTGTCGTAAATTTTTCTTTTGTTGAACTGCACACTGTAGTTTTCGTAGTTGCGTCCGGAATAGTTTGCGTACCCTTCGCCTCCTTTAATTTGATCCCTGTTAATGAACTGGGCGGTAACGTCGGTTGAGAACGCAACCACAACACATGCGGCAATGACAATGTTCTTCATATTAAAATTCATAACCAACAGAAATAGACGAGATGCCTCCAACATGACGGATGAATGCTTGATACGAATATGAGTAATCAATAACAATATTGTCGATCTTCATGCCGAAGCCGCCGTTGTACTCACCTTGAGAGTCTTGCGCAGTGAGCCTTCCGCCTCCAAACCGCACATAGAATTCATTCTCGACCCCCATAAGGTGCACTTTCAACGCGGTCATATCAAAACCGAACGACACCCTCACTCCTTCTTTCCGTATGCCAATTCCACCAAGAATTTTGTAGTTGAATTTGCGAGACACATAGGCAGTTCCAACATTGACTTCCATCGGTAATACTGCATCAGACGACCCATCGTGAGCTGTAGTAGGTTGTGTGATGTTGAGAAGCGACGCACCAAGATACAGATCATTTTCTTCCATCACTTCAGCGATGAAATATGTTGTACCAATGTCGACAGTAAATCCTGTGTACGAAAGAGGAGATTCTGGAACGGCATTTTCGCCCTGGGGCGCTTCGGCGCTCCAGCGCAGAATCTTGATGCTACCACCGAGTGAAAGGTTATCCATCAACATCCGTGTTGCAAATGAACCAATGAATATCTGCTCGCTCCAAAACTTTGGAGAAAATTGTGATACACCCACGCCGACAACGCCGAGTGTGCCCAGCGGGTATGCCGCTCCGGCATTCACTACATTCATGTTTTCATCGATGATATCGGGATACAAATTGGTGTACGAAGCAAACACATTTACCGATTGGGTGAAGCCAACTGAGGCAGGATTGTAAAACATGAGCGCTGCGTCTTCCGTCAACGCAACCACCGAACGACCAACTGCAGTTATCTTCGGATGATATCCCTTATCAACGAACGTCTGAGCGTATGCCGCCAACGGAATGAAGAGAACAAGTACAAAGATGTAAAATTTTTTTTTCATCAATATGCCACCACAACTGATTTTGTTACAACCTGCCCTCCATTATCAACATCTAACGACACTTGTATAATGTACACACCCGGACGCACACGCTTTCCTTCATTATCTCTGCCGTCCCATAAAAATCCTTTTCCCCCTGTGCGCGGATCGCCAAAGTACGGTGTAGAGCCGGTCATTGTTTCAACAATGGTCCTGATTTTGCGTCCGCTTAAATCAAAGACATGAATCTTCAACGGTTTGGAGACTGAAAGGTTGGAAACTGAAAAATCGATGATCGTCGCATCATTCTTGCCGTCGTTGTTCGGCGTAAACGGATTGGGATCAACGCGAACATCAACTAATGGGAAAGCGGGTATTCCCGTTGTTGCAACTTTCCACGCATTTCCTGCCGAAGTTTTTTTCGGATCGACAATTTGCGGATTCCATGGCGCCGCCTTGCTAATGATCTGCGCCGGGAACTCTCCTCCTGCAATCATCTTTGTCGAAAACGTCACATCAATCGTGGATGTAGAGGCAATAGCCGTCGGAAATGCGATAATCATTGCATCCGGCGATGGTATGAAAGTATATGCCACCGCAACCCCGTTTACCCGTACACCACGAACAACCGACGGACTTGGCGTTAAAATTTTTATCGTATCAATGCCAAGCGATGATGCACTCATTTTTGTTACTATCGAATAGGTGAGCGTTACCGGACTCAGCACAGCCACAGTATCAGGAGTAATTGATGCAGACGTTGAATCAGCCACCAGAGTATGCTGATACACCATCTTCACCGATTGCACTTTGGGAGTTTCCAAGCCGGAAGTAAATAAACGCAGTCGGTACTGAAAGTATTTTCTCGGCTCAGCAGTTACAATTTGCCCGCCGTGCTGCGCTTCGACAGCAGAAGTAAAGGCAACCGGGGCTGACCAGTCAGACCATTGCGATGAATCAAACGTTTTCGTGTAACCCGACCGAAATTGAAACGCTACCTGAGTGCCACTGGGAATTTCCGCATCAATATGAAACGAGGCAAAATTCGCCGGCAACGTTCCTGTAGAATCTATTGTTGAAACGTAGTACCCTTCGGTTACATACCCTTCACCAAAAATTTCAAACTCTGAAATGACTGTTGACTGTGTCGGATGTTGTTTGTCTAAAACAAAATTGATGTATTGAATTGGTTGGGGATCGGTAATAAAAGCGGTATGTCGTGCCGAATCGATATTGTCAAACTCCTGAAAGATTTTCGACATTCTGTTCGAATCAAGTCCGCCATAGTACGAAAACGCTTGTGGTCGAAGATTGTATGAGTTGCTCAGATTCCCCAACGTTACCACAGTAATTTTATTGACCCGGCGAACCACCTGCAGATTGATTTTGATAACAGAGTTGACATTATCATTAGCGGGAAAATTCACAATGGTAAAATAATTACCATCGTGTAATTTATCTCCGTTCATGCGCGATGTATCGGGTTTGTTTTGGTTGTCTTTCGGATACGTTCCAGCATAGATCGCTC
>JBFMDF010000351.1:0-2752 GCA_040753935.1 Bacteroidota bacterium
TTCCTTTCACTTATTATCGTTCTAACAACATAATCTTTTTCTGATGGAAAGAGGGCTTGCCCCTCTTTCTTATTTTTTGGGCTTTTAATTACGAGGAACTATATGGCTGACAAACAATATGATGTCATCATCATCGGAGGGGGTCCCGGCGGATATGTTGCGGGAATTCGTGCCGGACAATTAGGATTGAAAACTCTTGTAGTGGAAAAGGACAAACTTGGAGGCATTTGTTTAAACTGGGGATGTATTCCGACTAAGGCATTGATTAAAAATGCAGAAGTGTATTCGTTATTCAAGCACGCAGAAGATTTCGGTTTTACCTATGACAATCTCAAGGCAGATTTTTCGAAAGCAGTAAAACGTAGTCGAGATATTTCGGTAAAAAGCTCGAAGGGTATTGAATTCCTCTTCAAAAAAAATAAAGTAGATCACCTTTATGCTACGGCAAAAATTGTTTCCAAAGGCGTGGTTGAAGTCGACCAGCAGGGGAAGAAGGAACGAATTAACGCTAAGCATATTATCGTTGCCACTGGTGCGCGTCCGAAAATTCTTCCGAACATTCCGGTTGATTACAAACAGATTATTACCAGTTCGGAAGCAATGGTGCTTCCCGAAGTACCAAAGCGGATGGTGATTATCGGTTCCGGCGCAATTGGTTCGGAGTTCGCGTACATCTACAACGCTTACGGAAGCAAAGTAACAATCATTGAAATGCTCGACAGTCTTCTTCCGATTGAAGACCGAGAAATTACAAAAATTCTTCGCCGTAATTTTGAAAAATCGGGCATTGAAGTGTTTACTGAAGCAAAAGTTGAAAGTGTAACTCCCGGTAATGAAGCAACAGTGAAATTTTCCACCAAAGATGGAGTGAAAGAAGTTAAAGCCGATATTGTGTTAAGTGCGATTGGAGTTCAAGGGAATGTCGAAAACATCGGGCTGGAGACAGTGGGGGTAAAGACTGAAAAATCGTTCATCAAGGTTGATAAATACATGAAAACGAATGTTGACGGAATTTACGCCATCGGAGATGTTGCCGGTCCGCCATGTCTTGCACATAAAGCATCGCACGAAGGGATAGTGTGTGTTGAAGCAATTGCCGGAAAGAATCCACATCCGGTTGATTACGACAACATTCCCGGTTGCACATATTGCCAGCCGCAAGTTGCCAGTGTTGGCATGACGGAAGAAAAAGCCCGAGCGGCAGGGAAAGAAATTAAAGTTGGTCGCTATCCATTCCGTTCACACGGAAAGGCGCTTGCGCTAAACGAAACGGAAGGGATGGTGAAGTTAATTTTTGACGCCAAATACGGTGAATTACTTGGAGCGCACATCATCGGTCCTGAAGCGACCGAAATGATTGCAGAACTTGCTACAGCTCGTACATTGGAAACAACGGCTGAACAACTTTACCATACTATCCACGCACATCCTACCCTCACCGAAGGTGTTGCAGAAGCGGCGTTGGATGCGTACGGACGGGCATTGCATATTTAATTGTAGAGCAGATTTTCCAAATCTTGAAGATTTGGAAAATCTTTTTTATGCATAATGAAAGAACTCATCGTCGTCAATATAGGAAGAACAAGATACGCAGATGCATGGGAACTGCAGAAACAGATTTTTTCTGCTCGTCTCCAGCAACGCATCAGCGATGTACTGGTGTTTACCGAACATGACCATGTGTATACTCTTGGTAAATCGGCGGACGACAACCATCTTCTTGCAAAGGACGAAGAACTTTCGAAAAAAGGCGTCGATGTGTTTTGGATTGATCGGGGAGGAGACATCACGTATCACGGCCCTGGGCAGATTGTCGGCTATCCGATTATTGATCTGAATGATCACTACCATGATATTCACCGCTATCTTCGAGATATTGAAGAAGCTCTCATTCGTGCATTGCAGGAATATGGAATTAGTGCCGGACGTGAGCCCGAATATACCGGCGTGTGGGTGAAGGATGAAAAAATTGCCGCGATTGGTGTAAAAGTAAGTAAGTGGATTACCATGCACGGTTTTGCTTTGAATGTGAATACCGACCTTTCATTCTTTGACCGAATAATTCCGTGCGGCATTTTTCACAAAGGGGTAACGTCGTTGCAGCAGATTCTTGGTAGAGAAATTGCGCTTGAGGAAGTTCAACAATACGTGATTCATCATTTTCAACAACTCTTTCAATGGGAGATCAAACATATTTCCCGTGAAGAACTCATTACAATGCTTCGACACAACGAGGCAGAAATTGAGGAGACTCAGTAATGGCGTCAAAAAAATCTGTGGTGGCAGAAAAAAAGAATACCGCAGCCATAGAAACAAACGGCTCAATGAAATACGCTGCGGTCAATTATAAGAATCTTCTATCGAACGACCGCCTTATTGCCGCTTACAAAAAAATGCTTCTTGCACGAATGATTGATGAGCGGGAGATGAACCTGTTAAAGCAAGGGAAAATTCTCTTCCACATCAGCGGTCCGGGCCATGAAGCTGTACAGGTAGCCGTAGCAATGGCAATGAAACCGGCGTACGATTGGGCATATCCGTATTACCGAGATTTGGCATTTTCGCTCGCTTACGGTTCTACCGCACGAGGAATCCTGTGTGAAAATATGCACAGAGTTGAAGGACCAAGTTCACACGGGAGACAAATGCCCTCGCACTACGGTGATAAAAATTTACGCATTGTTGGTCAGTCTTCGCCCACGGGCACTCAATTTCTTCAGGCAGTTGGTACGGCAATGGGTTCTGTGAAAGA
>JBFMDF010000352.1:0-2746 GCA_040753935.1 Bacteroidota bacterium
CCTCATCACTGTATTTTTGAATACATTTACTTTTCAAGGCCAGACAGCACCATCTTTGGTGAAAGTGTGGATAAAATAAGGCGCAAACTTGGTAAAGCGCTTGCTCAGGAATCGCCCGTAGTTCCGGAAAAAGGAGAAAAAACTATCGTTATCAGTGTTCCGGATTCAAGCAATACTGCTGCCTTAGGTTTTGTCACAGAATCCATCAAACAAGGTATTAACACTAAACTTGAACTTGGTTTAATTCGCAATCACTACGTCGGCCGCACATTTATTCAGCCGGAACAGGGATTGCGGGAAATGAAGGTGAAGACCAAGTTTAATACTGTAAAAGGTGTGTTGAAAGGAAAGAAAGTAGTCGTCGTTGATGATTCAATTGTCCGCGGAACGACGTCAAAACAACTTGTGAAGTTGTTGAAAGAAGCTGAACCGAAAGAAATTCATGTACGTATTTCTTCGCCGCCAATTGTCAATTCATGTTACTACGGAATGGATTTCCCGAACAGGGAAGAGTTGATTGCCGTAAAATGTAATGAGGATATTGAAAAGATTCGCGAGTATCTTGGTGTTGACAGCGTTCACTACCTTTCAATGAAGAAAATGTTGTCCTCTGTTCCTAACGGCGAAAAGAAAGGATACTGCACCGCATGTTTTGGAGGCAAATATCCTGCTCCCATCGAAAACGTGACCGACAAAAACGAACTCGAGACCTGATGTTGTGGACCGTAGTTAAGAAATGTGTCGTTCCTCTCATTGGAATTCATTTCTGCTTTTCGCAAACGTACATTGTTAAGTTTAAATCGGAAACAAAAGATTCTGCAGAAGTCTATTCACGATTGATTTCTGCTCTTCCGAAAGGGAATATATCGGCAACGTTTTCCGCATCTGCCTCTGTTGTTACGTTTACATCGTATGCACGCTCGCAATTTCCATGGTCCCGATACGCGGTGATCCGATTTTCTCGACCGGTAAATCAGCAGTTGATTCAATCCATTGCTCTGAATTCTGCAGTTGAATACATTCATCCGCGTTACCTCTACAACGTATACTCGGTTCCAAATGATTCTGCTTACTCTACACAGTGGAATTTGCGACGCATTGGCATTGCACAGTTGTGGGAGTCCGGCTTCATTCATTCTGCCCTCCCATCGGTAAAAGTCGGTGTGATTGATACCGGTATTGACACCGAACATCCTGATCTCATCAACAGTCTTGCGATGAACACTGGCGAAATGGGAACGGATAATTTCGGCAACGATAAACGAGCGAACGGAATAGATGACGATAACAATGGATTTATTGATGACTGGCGCGGATATGACTTTGTAGAGTTTCACGATGAAGATCTTGGCGATTGGAATGTGCGAGATAATGATCCAACAGATGAAAATGGACATGGCACGGGAGTATCAGGCATCATCGGCAGTCAAACGAATAACAGCATCGGAATAACCGGCATAGCGCCATGCAAAATTTTACCGCTTCGCGCATTCGGTCAAAACGGCAACGGCAGCGATATTGATATTGCTTCCGCCATTGTGTATGCAGTGGATAACGGTGCAGCAGTGATTAACATGAGTTTTGGAGACGTTGTTCGTTCTCCCATGTTATATGACGCCATTCGTTACGCGTATGAGCACAACGTTGTTCTTGTTGCATCCAGTGGAAACGACGGCAGTAGTGCGCCGCATTACCCGTCTGATTTTAACGAAGTTATTTCTGTTGGCTCAGTGAATCGGTTTGATGTTCGTTCTTTTTTTTCTTCCAATAGTCCTTCGCTCGATGTGATGGCACCCGGTGAACAGATTAGCACAACTTCTCTATATCACGGATACACCAATAATTTTTCCGGTACCTCGGCGGCGGCGCCGCATGTTTCTGGTATTGCCGCTCTTCTTAAAAGTATTCAACAACAAAAAAAGAATGTCGATCCGCAGTACGTGCCGCTCTCGAATGAAGAACTACGAGGCATCTTGGTGAATTCTGCCGATGATGCAGGAAACAAAGGATGGGATGAGTTTTACGCCGCCGGGATTGTGAATGCCGAAAAAGCGATTCAGGCGGTATCCGGCTCTACTGTTGTTATTCACTCACCGGAGTTGGATGAACTGTTGACGGATAATTTTACCAACATCGTCGTTACCGCAGTAACACCATATCTCAAGTCGGTTTCTCTTTTTTACGGTAGAGGAGAGCATCCGAGTGAGTGGCGACTGATTTCGTCCGTTGATAACAAAATACTCATGAAGGATACGATACGGTTTCTGGAAAAAATATTATTGCCGGATGATGTGTATATTTTCCGCCTCGTTGTGTCGAACAGTAAAGGGAACGATGTTGAGTATCGGCAGAGAGTATTTCTTCGTCGGAACACGCCAAAAGTGCTCACCCTGCGATATCGTGATTCCGTCATTGTGGGTGCCGACTATGGAGCGCTTGTTGAAGCACGCGTGGATAGAAATTGCTACGGCTATCTGTACTATAAAAAAGTATCTGACCTTGTCTATACTCGCCTGCAATCAATTGGCCTTCAACAACATCATTCCTTTCTGCTGACAACGATAGACTTTCAACCAAACGTACAGTATCAAATTTATTTAGAGTTTGTCGAAAACTCTTCTGCTCAACGTTCGACAAAATTTTATTTGACTGATTCACTTGGTAGTTTGTTTCGTATGTCACCCGCAAGCATTTCCACTACCGGCTTTGAACGAAAAGGATATTCATTGCCTGCAGGTTATGTATT
>JBFMDF010000353.1:0-2744 GCA_040753935.1 Bacteroidota bacterium
GGCGGTTGATGATATTGTGGTGAACGGTGAAACACTCAATAAGAAAAAAGAATTTATCTACTTGCTGTTTAACAAACCCGCCGGTGTTGTTACTACACGAAACGACGAAAGAGGAAGAAAGACAGTGTACGATTTTTTGAATACATCAGCATTCAAGAGCACATCGCATCTGTTCCCTGTCGGACGGCTGGATAAAGATACATCGGGGGCGTTGTTGTTTACCAATGATTCGCAATTGGGTGAGAAACTCACGAACCCGAAGTCGAAATTTCCGAAGACGTACGAAATCATTTGCGAGGGAAGACTTAATGCCGAATCGGAAAGCCGCTTGACAAACGGCGTGACGCTTACTGATGGTTATACAACATTGCCGGCATTACTTCAGCATATCCGACGACAGAGCAATTCAACAATGTGTCAGATAACCATTGTTGAAGGGAAGAACAGGCAGATTCGCCGGATGTTTGAAACGGTAGGACATCCCGTCATTCAGTTGCGGAGAATTTCTATCGGACCTGTGCAGCTTGGTTCTCTTGCAGAGGGAACGTTTCGCCGCTTGACGTCGGAAGAAGTTAAACAATTGAAAAACTTTACCACATAACGATACAATTCAGTGCCAATTATTGTTTGTAATATCGTAGAAGTCTGCGTCTTTTCATTTGACAATAGTGAGCCGTCGTATTTAATGTTGCGTCGCTCGAAGTCTGAGAAGTTATATCCCGATGCGTGGCAGACCGTTACCGGTTCAATGGAAGCGGGCGAAACGCCGATGCAAAGCGCATTGCGCGAGTTGAAGGAAGAAACGGGCTACACTCCACAAAAACTTTGGGTGGTGCCGCTAGTCAATACATTTTATTCTGTGCGGCAAGACGCAATTAATCACACCGTCGTGTTTGCCGCACAGGTTCCTTCCACCTCGGTGCCAATACTGTCGAAAGAGCATCATCAGTTCCTGTGGTGTTCTATTAACAAGGCAAAAGAACTGTGTGTGTGGCCCGGACAGAGAAAAGCATTGGAGATTGTTCACGAATTTATCGTCCGCGGGAAACAAGCGGCAGAATTTTCTGAAATTGCTTTATGAAAGTGTTCGCCCTCATTTTTTTGTTGTTCACTCTCCTTCAGGCACAAAGTGTCGGCACATCGTATCCGCTCACCGCAATCGATCCTCAAAACTTCCGTGATTATCCCGGCGGGAGAGGTGAACATCAATTGATTGTGTACACACCTGCGTACGGCAAGCCGACCACCGGAACAAACATCTGGGGTATAGAAGCAACCGTACGCGACAACATTGTCATCAAAATCGGAGGTAACAATTCACCAATTCACAACGGCGAATATGTGCTTTCCGGTCACGGACGGGCGCGGCAGTTTCTTCAGAACAATGTTCGAGTCGGTTCAAAAGTGACGTTAACTGATTCCCTTGTAACTATTTCGTTTGATGCCGAATCATTTCGAATTTATGCTCAACTGCGGCAGAACGATTTGAAACGGAAATTCGAGAAACTGCGCTCGCATTTTTCTGCCGAAGAACGGGAGGCACTTCGCTTACTGGTTGATTCATTGAAAATACTCCGTGACGATACGACGGCGGTAACCGTTGATTCTCCTGCGTATGTGTATGGAATGAAATTACTCGATGAAGTGGAATACCGCATCACTGCCTCGCCTGCAATGGAAGGTCGTGGTGTGTGGCATCGTCCCAAAGAGAAGAGCAAAGAAGACATTGCCGCCGTTGTTCAACGCTTTGCCAATGCCGGCTTCAATATGATTTTTCTCGAAACGATTTGGCAGGGAGAAACGATTTATCCCGGCTTTATCACACTGCAGAAAAAAGAGTTTTCCGGTTTTGATCCCCTTCGTGCCTATATTGATGAAGGGAAAAAACAGGGTATTGAGATTCATGCGTGGATACACACCTTTTTCGTCGGTTCTGTCGGCACTTCGAACGACACCGCCAAAGGTCCCATTCTTTCTGCGCATCCAGACTGGCAACTGGTCAAAAGGAATGGTGAAACCGTCTCAAAAGCAGAACCGGGCTTTCTGTTTTTGAATCCCGCATTGCCGCAAGTACAAGATTATATTGCGTCGTTGTACAAAGAAGTACGAACATTGTATCCGGATCTTTCCGGCATACAAATGGACGATGTTCGCTATCCGGTGAATGTTCCTCTGGATGAATCTTCCGACTACAGCACGTACACACGTGCGGAAGTGAAAAAAGCATTCGGTTTCGATCCGCTCGACATAAATCCGGCAGATCATCCCCAGCAGTGGGAGCAGTGGCAACACTGGCGGGAAAATGTCATTACAGAGTTTGTCAAAAAAATTCGCTGGGAAAACCCCGAAGTACTTTTATCCGCGGACATTTTTCCCGATATTGACGACGCAACAAAAACAAAAATGCAAAACTGGGCTGAGTGGGCAAGCAAAGGATATGTGAATGTCCTGGTGCCGAAGGTGCATGGTGAACACGCAGATTGGGTTACTGAAGCATTGATGAAAGTGCGCTCAGTGATTGGTGATACCTTTCCATTGTATGCTGGGCTGGCGCCAAGCGTAACATTGTCTCCGTTGCAGTTATTGGAGCAGATCGAACAATGTCGTGAGTTGGATGTGCAGGGAATTGCATTGTTTGAATCGACAAAGTTGAGCGATGAGCAACTCCGACTGTTGTCGATTGGTCCGTTTAGAACAAAAGCCCGCCCGCCACAGTTAATTTTCAAATTCTCAAAATATAAGGA
>JBFMDF010000354.1:0-2741 GCA_040753935.1 Bacteroidota bacterium
TCCCCTATATTATGCCCGGTGCGATGCACAAAATATTCACCAAACCCTCGGTCTGAAATATATTTTCGCGCTACATCATCAACATCGCAGCCACGCACAGTTCTTCCGGCAGAGAATTCTTTTCTAAGGTAGTCAACGGCAGCATCTCGCGCTCCTTTGACAATATCAAAAACCTCTTGATATTTTTTGGGAATTTCTTTTCCTGCAAATCCTACCCATGTAAAGTCGGCATAGACTGAATTCGGTTTCTTTTTCTTCGCCCACCAGTCAATCAGTATATAATCGCCTTTTTTGATAATGGCAGATGATTCTTTCCTCGGGTCGTAATGCGGATCGGCACCATGAGCATTGACGGAACAATTTGCCGGTGAGTACGTTGTGAGATTATTGTTTTCAAATTCAGTCATGATGAATTGCTGAACGTCATATTCTGTGACAGTGTTTTTCCGACGAAGATTCTCTCCGATAAAGGCAAATGCGTTATCAACAATCTGTAACAGTAGTGTGGCGGTTTCTTGTGCATCTTGATATTGTTCATCGGTCCATCGGGCTTCAAAATATTGGACAATATTACCTGAAGAAACAACTTCAACGCCAACATTTCTGATAAACTCCAAAGTGCCCGCATCTATTTTTGAAAGATAAGGGATGTCGTTATTCGGTGAATACTCCATACAAATTTTTGTAGCACCGGAAAGAATCTCCCGTATTCCATTATGTAATGTTTTCCATTGATTATAGATTATTTTTTCGCCCGGGAGATGGTCCAAATCGTACTGCTCAATACTATGAACGAGTTTTTTCGGTGTGCCCTGTGCAGGTATGAAGTAGAAATAGCGTCGCGAAGAAAGCTTATCCGTCGGCATATTTAAAATTTTGGTCGCAAAGATGTTTGAATTGCGGAAGTTATACAGAAGCCACCCGTCGAGTTGATATTTTCGCAGGACGGATTGTATGATCTCTAATTGTGAATGAAATGTCATGAAAAATTCCTTTCAATTTTTTACCAATATATCAAATAAAAAGCCCCCAGCCAAGTTGATTGGTTGAGGGCTTTTGTAAGGTAGTTATGCTATTTCATTCCGCACAGAGCGGATCGGGTTTAATACATATCACCCATTCCACCGCCAGCGGGCATTGCCGGTGCTTTCTTTTCTTCCGGTTTCTCGACAATTGTCGCTTCTGTGGTTAAGAGCAATGAAGCAACACTTGCCGCGTTTTCAACCGCAACACGAGCAACCTTTGTCGGATCAATAACGCCGGCTTTTACAAGGTCTTCTGTTACACCCGTCAGCGCGTTGAATCCGATATCGCCTTTCTGTTTCTTCACCAGATCAACAATCACCGAACCGTCGAGACCTGCATTCGCAACAATTTGACGAAGTGGTTCTTCAAGTGCGCGTCGGAGAATGTCTACTCCGGTTTTTTGATCAGCATTGGCTACTTTAATATCGTTGATTGCATCAATGGTGCGGAGCAATGCAACGCCGCCACCCGGAACGATACCTTCTTCAACAGCCGCACGTGTTGCATGTAATGCATCTTCAACACGGGCTTTCTTCTCTTTCATCTCAACTTCCGTAGAAGCGCCAATCTTCAACACTGCAACACCACCGGAAAGTTTTGCAAGACGTTCCTGCAGTTTTTCCTTATCGTAATCGGAAGTTGTCTTTTCAATTTGGGCTTTAATTTCGTTAATGCGTTTTTTGATTTCCTCTTTTTTCCCTGCACCTTCGACAATTGTTGTATTATCTTTATCAACAACAACTTTCTTTGCAGTGCCGAGATATGCAAGCGTAGCATTTTCAAGTTTGTACCCTTGCTCTTCGGAAATAACTTGACCACCGGTAAGAACAGCGATATCGTCAAGCATAGCTTTTCGTCGATCGCCGAATCCGGGAGCCTTTACGGCAACAACACGGAGCGTACCACGCAGTTTGTTCACCACAAGCGTTGCCAACGCTTCACCTTCTACTTCTTCCGCAATCACAAGAAGAGAACGACCGGCTTGAGCAATCTTCTCAAGAATCGGAAGAAGATCTTTCATTGAACTGATCTTCTTATCGTGGATGAGGATGTAAGGATTCTCGAGTTCGGCTTCCATCGTGTCCGCATTAGTGACGAAGTACGGTGAAAGGTACCCACGATCGAACTGCATACCTTCAACGACATCTACAGTGGTTTCAGTTCCTTTAGCCTCTTCCACTGTAATGACACCATCTTTACCGACTTTTTCCATTGCATCGGCTATTAAGTTTCCGATGGTTGGATCGTTATTTGCAGAAATCGTTCCAACTTGTGCAATCTCCTTTTTCCCTTCAACCTTGCGGCTCATTTTCTTCAATTCTTCAACTACTTTCTCAACAGCAAGGTCAATACCGCGCTTCAAATCCATCGGATTCGCACCCGCGGTCACATTTTTCAATCCCTCGCGAACGATTGCTTGTGCCAGAACGGTCGCCGTCGTAGTACCATCGCCGGCTACATCTGAAGTTTTCGACGCAACTTCTCGCACCATCTGAGCACCCATGTTTTCGAGTGGATCTTCAAGTTCAATTTCCTTAGCAACAGTAACACCGTCTTTCGTAACTGTCGGTGCACCAAATTTTTTTTCAATCACAACATTACGGCCTTTAGGACCGAGAGTAACTTTTACAGCATTGGCGAGTTGATCAACACCGCGTTTTAATGCCGCCCGTGCGTCGAACTCAAAGGTTATTGTTTTTGCTGCCATAAATACT
>JBFMDF010000355.1:0-2736 GCA_040753935.1 Bacteroidota bacterium
TGTACGTACGCTTGAAATATTCACCAAACGCCGATTGCCGGATTTTTTCCAGATCGGCAAATTTGATGACGAAAAGAGAAACGATCAACGACGGAATGAAACTCAGTGCAACGCCAATCCACAAGTCGCGAGACCAAAACAAGACACACGCGGCAATACCCGATAGCCAGTCGGTGATTAACCGTATGGGATGAATTTGTTGGTAAAGATTTTTTTCCTGCAGTGTCATAGTAATTGAATCTTACGAAATGCTCCGTACTGTTGTTCGAAAGGTCAACTCTCGGACAGAATCCTTTGCGACAGTTGTACAGGCGCTGAATTTTTTCATTATAAAGATACTAAAAACTCAGCTACCTCGCTTGTCCCGTTTTTTAAATTCATCAGTTCAATATTTTGTCGGTAGGAATGATATCGACGCTCATCGGAAATCAAGTCATTGATGATTGTCGGTAGTTGTTGAATGTTTCGCTCAAAAATACCCAGATGGTTGTCGCGTACGAATTCCATGTTCCCCAGCTCCTGTTCCCATAGGTAGTCGTTGATGATGGGTATTTTTTTCAACATTAAAATTTCCATAATAGTTGAGGCGCCGCATTTGGTAATGACGATATCGGAAGCATTAAGGAGTTCATACACAAAATCAACAAAAGCGAAGACTTTTAACGAAGGAAAACGGCGCTGAAGCGCAACGGCGTCGTCGTACAGTTGCTTGTTTTTCCCGCACACGATTGCGATGTCGACATTCAATGACGAAGTGAGCAATTGTTGGAGAATAAACTTTCCGTGCGGAATGCCGTCGCCGCCGCCGATGATGAGCACCATTTTTTTGTCGAGTGAAAATCCGAAACGTTCTTTTATCAAGCGAATATCTTCTGCAGGCAATGGTGCAGAAAATTTTTCATCGATGATGAAGGGAAACACACGGACACGCTCTTCCGGAAGTTTTAGTTTGTTGACACAGTATTGCTTCAACCGTTCGCTGAAAACAATGAACTGTTGACCTTTTCGTTTAAACCACATCGGGTGTGCAGTAAACGGATCGGTGACTATTGTAACGACGGGAATAGTGAGACGAAGTTCTTCGAGAATGCTGTAGATCGGTTCAATCAGCAAGAAATGGAGCACGGCAATTTTCGTCGGGCGTTCTTCAAGAATTCTTTTTTTGAGATGTGGCTTGATAAAGAAATTTGCCAACGCGACATTTCCCAAACCAATGGGTGCAAATTTGTTGATGGCGTAAATGAATTCGTAATACCATTTTGCACGCGCCTGAAGAATACGGTAGCCATCTTCAATAACGAAACGGGCAATGGGTGTTGCATCTTGCAAACCGTCTACCAGCACCGGTTCAACTGCGTCTCCGTATTTTGTCTGAAGATATTTTGCAATGGAGCGCGCCGGTGCAAGATGCCCACCGCCGGTTTTCAAATAGCAAAGAAAATATTTTTGTTGGTGATTCATTTTCACTTAACACGTCGGTAGTGATGCCGACTCTTAATTCTGCGACTGTTCTACTGACGCAGAGGATTCTGTCCGGAAGTAAAATTCCCGGACAACCGAGTAGTTTCGTTTTTACCCACTGATGTTACGCTCTACGAGCCGTGCAACGAATCGTAGATTCAAATTTCTACGGATTGACTTTGTCAATGCCTAACATCTGTTACTCAGTTTGTGTTTTTCAGTAATCAAGAAATCGTGAAATCGGCAAATGATACAATCATTACCGCTCCAATGGCGAGTGACTCTGCGTCATTGTTCCGGTTGTTAATACTTCGAGAATTTTTAGTGTTCCAAGTTTGCGCGCTTTCAAAAATCCGGACCATGCCATATCTGCCAGTGTGCCGTTGTCGAGTAAATCGTACAGCCACTGATCGGTGTAGTCGGGATTTTCTTGTTTTATACCGGCATGAATTTCAAACAGCCATTGCCGATTGAACCGCTCCTGTGCGCCGATTGCCGGCGTCATGATAATAGGTATTCCCAGCCCGGTATAGAACGAAAGTTCGCTCGGCTTCGTCCATAAAATATCAGTGGTGCGCATTGCGTTGTTGAATTGCTGGAAATACTCATGCAGTGTTTCTGCAGCGATGACGTTGATGTTGTCGGTTTTCAATTCCGATGCTACTTTTTCAAAGTACTCTCGCACGTCTGACTTAATGCCGGCAATGAGATTAAGGCGCACTTCATTACCGCGCAAACGGTGCCGCAAACTGTGCGCAATACGTCCACCAATTTCCCGTTGCGCTCCGGCACCGCCAACAGCGTAGGTAATAGTTAGTTTTCGTTCATTCTTGAATATGCAGTTTCTTTTTCCAAGAAAGTATTCAACATTTTTTCCATGCCGTGTCCAAAAGCGATTCTGCGGATCAAGGTAGTGCAATCGTTGACCAAGATTGCGTTTGAGTACAGAAAGATTTTTACCGAGCAAATCAAGCGGCAACGGAAAACCAGTCAAAAAAATTCTCTCTTCCGGGACGCCGTATGATTTTAGCCGCTGTGCCGCTTTTCCACAAGGGGCAAAGTAAGTAATTCTGCTTTCCCACGGTTGTTTGGCAACCCACACGCGGTTGATATCGGCGTCGCAAACAATACAGTAAATCGGCTCATAGCCGTTCATATCTGCAGCAATAGCGGGGGCGTAGAACGATGTAATCAGCGGCAACTGCTTGGTCGCAATTTTTTGGAGTATTCCCGTGCACAATCCGTTCTCAATATTTTTTTCTAACAAATCTACTT
>JBFMDF010000356.1:0-2703 GCA_040753935.1 Bacteroidota bacterium
TGATCCGGTTCAGAAATTCTGATGGCGAGATAGCGGTAAATTTCCTTGTCGTTCAAAAACACTTTTGCACCGTCATCAGAGCCGAATAGCAGTGGAACTGTTTGCTCTTTCGGTGAATAGAGATATGTTAATGCATACACCACCACCAGTTCATACGGATCGTATTTATACAAATCCATTCTTCCATTGCTGGGAGTTTTATCGAGTGTCCAACCGACCGGTTTGCCATCAACGCCAAGGTATGTCTTCTTCAAATCAATTTCTTGTTCCGGCGGGTAAGGAATATCCAGTCCGAGCCGAACAAGATGTTCATTCCGAGGATTAGGAAAGGGTCCTATCATATACCATTCTGGAATAAATGTTCTATTCGGCGTCAACACAAAGGCATCCAATCCAATTGAATAGCCGGAGGAAGTTTTATTTTTTCCCGACACAACAAATTGAAGCGGAATGGTGTTATTGATGCTCCTTAAATTGTTGAGCACTACTTTTCCACCCGGCACAGTTTCTTTATTGAAACCGGAGATGTTCCCGATTTTTTTCCCCTCGTATACAATATCCACATCCCCGTAGTCCGGACCTATCGTGTAGTAAAGCGCAACGTCGTATGCTTCTTCAACCGCTGGAAGAGCAATCGTTGCCTTTTCTCCAATGCGGCGGGCAGTGATTTTCAACTGTTTATTTCCGCTCCAATCTGCGCCTATAGTGGTCATCTCTTCAACAACAGATGTCATTGTCGAACGTTGTGGAACAAACGATTCTGCCTCAATCGCTTTGTTCGGCACTACAACCCGAAGCGGAATTCTCATTCCGGCGGGAAGTAGCGCGGGAAACGGTTTGTGCGGTTCGCGTTGATACCAGTACGCTGTAGAACTATAATCTGCGCGCTCAACATTTTCTGTACCGTGTTCAATTTCAAAACGAATTGATTTGGTAAACGGTATCGCATCGAGAATGTGAAAGCGGTACGCTGCAATGCGGCTGAGCGAATCGTCTTTCAAAATTAACCCGTGGTACGGCGCGGCAAATTCTCCTCTGTTGAAGTACCACCCGCTGTTGAAATAATCTTCCGTTCCCGTTCCATACAGAGAAGGAAATGTTTCGCCGTCAACAAATACCATTTCGTCTCCTTCAAGATACTGCATTCCTTTCTCATAACTTTGCATACTCATATTCATCCCGACGAAGTGACCGGTTCCCTCCGCTTCCAACACAGTGTAATTCTTTGATGGATCGCAACGAGTTTCGCGTCTCCACTGCGCATGGAAGTAGGCAATCGTTGAATCGAAAGGACGAGGTACTTTGTGGTAGTCAATATGATAGTAGAAGGAATTCACCTCCATTGACGATTGATTCTCCACTTCTATTCGTGCTGACTTGTTGAACGGCATCGGGAAGTAGCAATAGTAACCGCCGCTAGACATTCCGATGAATGGTGTCGTGTAATGCTTGTATTGCAGGCCGGTTCCAAAAAAATCACCTATGGGCGCTTCCACCGACGGTGTTTGTTCATCATCCCAATACATGCGAAGCACGATGGAGCGGAGAAAATATTTTTCTTTCGTTGCAATAGTCAGCCAGATATTAACAATAACGCCGGGACCCTGAAGCGATGCAATAGTGCGTTTTGCTCCGGGCGCGATAGCGATAAAATCATTGTTGCCTCCGGATGAATCGAAACTTGAAACTTGCACCAGTTTCGATTCTTTGAGATACGGCAAACGAGAAAGCGACAGAATATTTTCTAATTGCGCGTGAACATGTGAACCAATAATTATCAGAAGAACAAGCAATTGCTTCATACAATACCTTTTGGGCATATGAAATTTATTTACTGTACTGCATCTTTTACGCATCGGAATCCCACCGTCGCACTCCGATCTAAACTCGGCGATATCATCAATAAGATTTGTGGATTATCGGCCGGCTGGGGACCACCGGGGATGTACCACCAACTCGACGTCGGATTGTAATAACTTCCCCCGCGCAGCATACTGAAGTAATATGTTCCGTTGTCGTACACATCGTTAGTCAATTGCCACACATTGCCAATCATATCTTCCACACCAAACGGACTTTTACCGGCAGGAAAAGCATCAACTGGCGTCGTATGACCGAGTTTGTGATTGCATTTTGTGGAATCGTACTGATTGCCCCACGGATATTTTCTGCCGTCGGGTCCTTGTGCGGCATACTGCCACTCAGCATCGGTCGGCAGACGTTTGCCTGCCCAACGTGCATATGCTTGCGCATCATCCAAACTGACATATATAACCGGATGATTTTCAAGACCTTTCGGCGGTTTACCATTCACCCAATGCTTGAGGAAATTTGTCGGATCCTTCGGTTTATACTTAGTTGCTTTCACAAATTTTTCGAATTCACGATTTGTCACCGGGTAGCGATCCATATACAGTTTCTGCATGAAGAGAGTCCGTTGTGTAGAATCACCCGGATAGGGAATAACCTCGTTCGGACTGAGAAAACTTCGTTGCGGTTTGAAAGTGAACATCCCCGCAGGAATTTCTACCATGCCGGCAGGCGCTTGTGTTGCAGGCTTCGTCCGTTCAACGCGCGAAATCAATCTCGGCGTAGCCAGTGGAACGTTTACCACACGCTCGTCAAGCAACTCATTCTCATCAAACAACTGAACGACAAATTTTTCTTCGTGCTTTCCAAGATGTTCGATGATGGAAATTGTTT
>JBFMDF010000357.1:0-2685 GCA_040753935.1 Bacteroidota bacterium
TTTTGGGGGTTATAGTTAACATACTTTTAAGTAATGTACTTTTTCTTCAAAAGAGTTGCAAAACTCACTGGCTATATTCCAGCGAAATATCCAGCGCTTTCGGAGAGTGGGTCAACGCACCAACAGAAATGAAATCAACACCGGTTTCGGCAATAGCGCGAACGGTTTGCAATGTTACACCACCGGATGCTTCAACTTCGTATTGACCGCCAATCAACTGTACTGCTTCCCGCATTTGTTCTAACGAAAAATTATCAAGCATAATACGGTCAATGCCGCCGACCTTTAAGACTTCCTTCACCTGTTCAAGAGTTGTAGTTTCTATTTCGATCTTAACTTCTATACCCTGGCTGTGAAGATACTCTTTACAGCGCAAAATGGCATGAGTAATGCCACCTGCAGCCGCAATATGGTTATCTTTAATCAATACCATCGAGTCGAGCGCAAAGCGATGATTTACTCCTCCGCCATCGACTACCGCTTTCTTGTCGAGAACGCGGAGTCCCGGCGCTGTTTTGCGCGTATCGGTAATTTTTGCTTTCGTACCGGCGACTGCATGAACATATTTGTGGGTTAGTGTGGCAATCCCCGACATTCGCTGAAGAAAATTTAACGCTACACGCTCACCCGTTAAAATGCTTTGTACCGGACCGTGAAGCGAACCAAGAGAAACGCCGGCTTGCACCAACGCACCATCGTGTACTTTAGGCTCAAAGGTTATCTGTCCGTCAACAATGCTGAAAATAATTTTCACAACATCAACGCCGGAAATAATACCGCTTTCTTTTACGATAAATTCCGCCGTTCCTAATTGATCTTCGGGAATGAGTGATTCGCTGGTAATATCGCCAAATCCAATATCTTCAAAGAGCGCCTGTTCAATCAGGCGGCTAATGCGGCTGTCGTGAAGGTAGTTACTTTCCATCGTTCGTCGGGAATAACATTGGAATGCCGTCGTTAATATCGTACACCGTGCCACAGGAAATGCACGTGAGTTTGTTCTTTTCCGGTTCGTAGTTCAACTCTCCTTTGCATCGAGGGCAGCAGAGAATGTCTAATAATTCTTTCTTTAGCATTGAACACTCTGGATTTTATGACTTTATAATTTCGCGATCGGGTGATTGATACATCAGTTAAGACCTCTGAAAAACTATTCAGAAACATCAGAAAAACTGTTTTGTCATCAGGTGTTGTCACACCTCGACTACCTGTCCGTCACTTCATTTTTGCTGGCGGACGCTCGGTGTAACAAGGTAAGTAATCATCATGACTCGACTGCGCTCAGTGTGACAAAGTAAGTAATCATCATGGTTCGACTTCGCCGTTCAGGTGAACTCACCACAACAACCTTACGAGTTTTTCAGATGTTCCCAGTTCATAATAATACACTTGACAATTCAAACCTTAAATTCAAAAATTTCCATATCATTCAATCTGGAAATGCTTTTGCATTATTTCTATGAATTCTTTCGGAGGTCGCGCCGGTTTGTTCGTTTGCGGATTGAGAAATGTGTGAAACGTGTAGCCGTCAACAATAACCTCATTCTCCTGATTCCGCCGGATTTCATACTCAATTTTGATTCTATTGGTTGGCATGTCTTTGACCATCGCAGTTACATGAAGGACATCATCATACACCGCCGCGCGGCGAAAGTTTACATGCGCTTCAACGACGATAACAAACAGCCCCAGCGCTTCAATCCGCGCGTACGTCAATCCGATTGACCGCAGCAACTCTGTTCTGGCTTGTTCGAAGTAGGTGAGATAGTTTCCATGATACACGATTCTCATTCCATCGGTTTCTGCGTACCGGACTCTGATATCGGTGGTGTGAGAAATACCTCTGCGGCGGACGCTCACAGGCTTATTCATTCCATGCACCCATCTTGCAGAATTTGTCAATCCGTTTTTCAATAAGTTTTTCCGGTTTTATTTTTTTGAGCGCAGTTAATTCTTGAAGAAGAGCGTCTTTTAATATCATTGCCGCTTGCTGAGGATTGCGATGTGCACCGCCGAGCGGCTCCGGAATGATACGATCGATAATCTTTTGTTCAAGAAGATCTTTTGCCGTTAACCGAAGCGCCTCCGCTGCCTGTTCTTTGTAGTCCCAACTCTTCCACAAGATTGACGAGCACGATTCCGGCGCAATCACAGAGTACCATGTATTTTCCAACATCAACATTCTATCTCCCACGCCAATACCAAGCGCGCCGCCAGAGGCACCTTCTCCGATAATTACAACAATAATCGGAACAGGAAGATGTGACATTTCGAAAAGGTTACGAGCAATGGCTTCCGCCTGACCTCGCTCTTCTGCTTCAATACCGGGATATGCCCCCGGCGTATCCAGCAGTGTAATAATTGGTTTGTTGAACTTTGCCGCAAGTTTCATCAGTCGTAATGCTTTCCGATATCCTTCGGGATTCGGCATCCCGAAATTCCGGTACAGATTCGACTTGGTATCGCGTCCTTTCTGTTGGCCGATGATCATAACCGGCTGACCGTCGAGTTTGGCAAATCCACCGACAATGGCTTTGTCGTCTCCATAGTAACGATCGCCGTGAAGTTCAATAAAATCGGTGGTCATATACTGAATGTAATCGAGCGTGTATGGACGTTCCGGATGACGCGCCAGTTGAACCCGCTGCCAACGAGTAAGATTGGAGAAAATGTTCTCTCTGAGTT
>JBFMDF010000358.1:0-2677 GCA_040753935.1 Bacteroidota bacterium
CTCTTTCCAAAACTCGTGCGGGATTTCATTAGCGACATCCAACCGCCAGCCGTCAATTCCTTTTGTCGTCCAAAATGTTGTTACATCAAAAATATATTTCTTCACTTCCGGATTCTGCACCATCAGTTTAGGAAGCGCACCGTGACCCCACCAGCACTCATAATTTGGTTTCCGAGGCTCATTCACTGGAAAAGAATAAATGTTAAACCATGATACATACTTTGACTCTCTCCCATGTTCTTTCACATCCTGAAATGCGACATGTGCCGTACCAACATGATTGAAAACTCCGTCAATGACTACACGGATATTTCGTTTATGACATTCGTGAAGGAGTTTCTCAAATGTCTTATTGGTACCAAATGAGGGGTCTATACTGAAGTAATCTTTCGTGTTGTACTTATGATTAGAATCTGCAGCAAAAATTGGATTCAGATACAGCGCATTGATACCCAGTTCGCTCAAATAGTCAAGTCGGTTGATTATTCCTTGCAGGTCGCCGCCAAAGAAGTTATTCGATGTTGGCGTACCTCCCCATCGCTCACAATTCGGCGGATCATTTGTTGGATCGCCATTGGCGAATCGTTCTGGAAAAATCTGATAAAAGATTGCATCGGCAACCCACGAAGGGACTGTTGACATAATGACTCTTACGAATGATTGAAAACCGCTTCCATAGAGAAAGATAGAAAAGGCAGGGTGATCACTCACCCTGCCTTTGTGAACTACTTACGATTCATCATACATGTGTGAATTGTTCATTCACCATCTATCATGAATGGTTACTTCAACAACATCATCTTCTTCACCGCCGTGAATGTTCCGGCTTCAATCTTATAGAAGTAGACGCCGCTGGAGAGTGCATTTGCGTTGAACGTCACCTGATAGTTGCCGGGTGTATGTTCTGCATTCACAAGCGTCATCACTTCCTGACCGAGAATGTTGAAGACCTTCAACGTAACAAAACCATTCACCGGAATTGAGTAGTTGATAGTTGTTGTCGGATTGAAGGGGTTCGGATAGTTCTGTTCAAGTGCGAACTTTACCGGAATAGCATCGTCCCGTTGTACCGTCAAAATTGGCTGACCGGTTTCAAAGTTGAAGCGGTCATAGTACGTCGGGTTGATGCTTCCAAAGTAACTGGCGATTGTGGCAGTGGAATTCGCATCATTAATATTCTCAATGTGGTTGTTGCCATATCCACCTTTACCACCCTCGTTATCGCCGCCACGGATACCAAACTTGAATTCCTGTCCGACAAGGTTACGTCCACCACCGGAATCAGGTCCAAAGACGTAATGACGGGTGTACACACGATCGTTTGCAACTAAATCGCCATGTGTTCCATCATCATACATCTTGCGTGTTGTGTCGGCATACAGCGAAGAACCCCACGTTGCCCATCCACCTGTTGCCGGCCCGTTGATGGAAACGCCCCACTTGTAAATAGAATCAAGGACACTCTTGGTAATCGTCCAGGGTCCCTGAATATCTATCAATGAATCTTTTCCGTTTTGTCCATCACGTACCTGGTAGAATGCCGGACGCAGATCAACGGTGAATTTCACATCAACGACACGAGCGAGTTTACGCGTATTTCTCCAGAATGGTTGACGTGTTGCTTTCGTCGGATCTGTTGAGGTATCAGCAGCCGTTAATGTCTTGGCAGTCATATTCAATAAGCGGCGTTCCGCTAAGGTAACATCGCCACCAGTGTATTCAAAGTTGTAATACACTTCGCGTAAATCAACACCATTCTTTACTTGATAGTATTGATACACCAACGGCTTTGTGCCACCAATCTTCGTTCCATACACTGTATCGGTTGCAGTATAGATAAATGTAGAACCGAGACGTGTAAGGTTTTTTGTTTTTACTGACAATGCGGAATTCGCAAAACCATGTCGTACTTGCACTGTATCGCCGATAGTGTACGAATTCTTGTTGATGGCATTCAGCATATTCACGCGGAAGGTTACGTACGCCGTATCACTCCCTGCCGGAGGTTTCACCCCTTGGTTTGCCCACCATTTCCAGTAGAGCGTCGTATCGTTCATTCCTTTCCAGATTTTAAAAATACGTGCAGGGTTGGAACCACCGCCTGGTTCAATATCGTACGTATTGGTACGAACAATTCCATCTTCCCATTTTACTGGGTTATCAGTTGGTTGATCAGTAGCCAAATGTTGTACGAATTTATAATAAACGGTTATTGTATCATTATTAGCATACGGAGCCATCATCGGCAATTTAATTGTACCAGACCAGAAATTGCCGCCGGGATAGACGCTGGCGTTGCCATGGTTCTGTTCACGGGTGAGGAAAAATGTTTTACCCCAGTCTAATGGCGCTTGACTTCCGCGGACACCCATTTTCATGTTCGCAGGATTGAAGTCTTCAACATTTGCCATATTCACACGGAAGGTAACTTCAATCGAATCGCTTTCAGGATAGGGGCGCCAGAATTGCATTTGGTTGTTGGGTGAACCGTTGACAAACTGCAGTTTAATAGTGGTATCGTTCTGCCCAACCGTTAATTGTCGGTTGCCATTGCCAAAATCGGTAATGTCTTTCTCCCAACCATTATGTTCTTGCGGATGGCCAGGTCCAACGTTTGATGCCGCGTTGGTAAATATTTTGTACGGGAATGTTTGTCCGGGTTTGAACCGAGCTTTCA
>JBFMDF010000359.1:0-2675 GCA_040753935.1 Bacteroidota bacterium
CATGACACTTCGAACACAAAGATGTTACTCCTTCTCCTCCTTTGCATATTCCGGTACTCTTCCCAGCAGTGCATCGAGATCTGTGGCAGCGACGAGGTAGTCATAGATTGCCTGCATGCGGTTTACTCGTGCCTGCGTGAGTGCAACTTGTGCATCATGTACCTCTAACTGCGTGGCAGCGTTGTTGAGAAACCGCGCAGTAACAATCTTATATCCTCGTTCGGCGGTTTCAACAGTTTTTTGCTGCGCGTCTATTCGCTGACGCGCCTGACGAAGATTGCCGATGACGGAGCGAATGCCCATGAGTAGATTTTTTTCGAGACTCCGTTTTTGTTCTTCGGTTTTTTGTTTTTCTAACTCGGCTTGTTCCACCCGCGATGACGTCTGCAAACCTTGGAATAGGTTCAACGAAAGATTCAATCCGACTTGCGTCTGCTTGTAAAAATCGTTAGTGGATATTCGGTAGTTGTCTTTAATAGCGGAATATGAATACGAACCATACGCTACAAGAGTGGGAAGGTAGTTCGATTTTTCCGCATAGACAGAAGCATCGTTTAATTCAATCTGATGTTTGACGATTGCAAGACCCGGATTGGATTCTAACACACTCTGTTCAGCCGCCGCAAGTATTCCTTCATCAACTTCCTGCAAGACCAGATGATCCGACGGTTCAATCGTCAACGAATCGCCAACGCCGATGGTGTTGCGAAGGTTATCGAGAGCAAGCCGGAAATTGGTTTCACTCTGAATAACCAGAGGACGAAGGTTATCAACGCCGACCGAGGCACGTAATTCATCATACTCCGATACAATACCCTGCGAACGCATCAGTTGTACGTTCTTGAGGTTTTCTTCAGCATTGCTCAAGTTCGCCTGCATCATTGCCAACGCTTCGCGGGCAAGTAACGCGGCGTAATATGCTTTGCGCACTTTGGCAATGGTTTCCACTTTCTTCTGGAAGAAAATAGTTCGCGCCATTTTCGAATAGATATGTGCGGCGCCAACGCCGACGAACACAGTTCCGTTAAAGAGAATCTGCCGGACATTCAGTGCAGCGTTTGCACTGTTGCTCGGCACAATCGAGAACGGAAGTTCGATCAGTTGTCCGGTCGGTTTCGGAACACGCGCGGTGGAGTCCATCAATTTTACCAGCGGGTAATAGATTACATCGGGAAAATAACTTTTCGGCTTTGTTATGACGTGATTGAATGTGCCGCTGAGATCCACTGACGGCATTGTGTAGCCCCACGCTTCCATCACACGTGCATCAGAACGTTCTACTTCCAGCCGCGCCGACACAAGATCAGGATTGTGTTGCAAGGCAAGGCGAAGCGCAGTTTCCATTGACAGTTGAAATAATGAAGAACTGTTGGTTTGGGCAAATGCGGATATGCCGGTTACAAACAAAAACATAGTAATAGAGTAATAGATCATTGCAATTTTTCGATTGTACATACCATTGTTCATCGCAACCGACAGGTTGCGGCTTCCCACGATTGACCACCAAGGGTTAATCCTTCGGATTGATGTTACTCTGTTCATCTGTTCCTCATTTCACTATAAATAAATTCACGGTATTCTTTTTTTCCTTCTTCGGTCAGCACCGATTCGAGCATGAGAGTTTGTGAAACTTTCAGTGTATGCTGCAAGTCAACATTCATTCTGTCTTTCCAAAAATCAAGTTGGCTGTCAATGCGCAGCAGCAGTGTGGTGGTGTTGGACCAAAAGATGATTGCCATTTCCGCCGGATCAATGTCACTGCGAAGTTTTCCTTCTCGTATTCCACGTTTGAGCTGAGCAATGGCAATGTTCCACAGCCGGGAATCGACTTGCCGTCCGGCTTCTTTCATTTCATCCGACACTTGCTTGTGGAACTGCGGCATTTGAAAGAAGTGAAGCATACGAAAGTAATTTTTGTGGTGCTCGTAGAACGTAGTGTAGGCATCAATTAAACGCACCAATGTTGCAATAAACGGCATTGGTTCGGCGATGATTGATTCAAACATTGCACAGAGAATGTTCAAGCCGCGAATCATCACGGTAAGGTAGAGGTCTTCTTTGCTCTTGTAGTAGAGGTAGAGTGTTCCTTTGGCAAGTTCGGCCTGCTCGGCGATTTCCTCCATTGTCGCGAGTAGAAGGCCCTTTTCAAAAAAAACTTTTTGTGCCGCGTCAATGATTGATTCTTTGCGGCTTTCTTTTTCTCGCTCTTTGCGTTCTGCGGTGCCCATAACGGTATCGACGTAACCACACACGCACCATGTTGCGAAGTTGGTACTACGATGGTTGAGTTTCAAGATTCAGGTTTCACGTTTGTCTGCACGTTGAAACTTGAAACTGTTTTTGTGTGTCTTTATACTTCAATCTGAATGAATGACTTGAAGTCAGTTTCTGTATACAAGTCTTTTAAAAAATTTGTTGGTAAGCAACAGCGAAAACAAAGAAAAGTTTTGATATTCGGATAAGATACTCTTGGAAAATTATTTTGTTTTGAAGAAAAGCATGGTGTAAGTAGATAAAGTAACAGTCAAATTATTCTCGGACACAATGGTCAGGTTTTTGAAGGAAATTTTTTTGATGGAGTTTGAAACGGCGAGGTTGATGAGATTTTTAGAATAGGAGTATTGTTACTAACAAGTTCGAAGGATTCTTCGAGTAACGTCTAAAACGATATTCAT
>JBFMDF010000360.1:0-2674 GCA_040753935.1 Bacteroidota bacterium
GCATAATGACTCCCACACTTATCGAATGAAATATTTAATACAATATACAAAACAATCCCTACTCTTCAACAAGGAACAATCCCGCACGAGGCGGGATTGTTTAACTCATCTCCAACATTCTCTCAATTGGTTTCCTCGCCCGCTCAATTAACTCTGCACTCATTTCTATCTGCGGATTTCTGTTTTTCATACAACGATATAACTTCTCCATTGTATTTCTCTTCATGTGCGGACACTCGTTACAGGAACAACTGGCATCTGGCGGAAGAGGGATAAATGTCTTTCCCTGAGTAGTTTTTTCCATCTGGTGAATGATTCCGATTTCTGTAGCGACAATAAATTTTGTATGCGGCGAGTTCTGAACATACTTCAACAACATACTTGTCGAGCCAATGAAGTTCGCCTTTTGGAGAATAACTTCTTCACACTCCGGATGGGCTATTAACTCTGCATCTGGGTGTTCGAGTTGTAATCCGATTAATTTCCGTTCGCTGAATGTTTCATGCACAATGCAACTACCGTTCCACAACAGCATATTTCTTCCTGTTTTCTTTCGCAGATACGCGCCAAGATTTTTATCAGGTGAAAACAAAATCGGCTTCTCGTTAGGAATTTGGTTGATAATTTTTTCGGCATTGCTCGATGTGCAAATGATATCACTTAGTGCCTTCACTTCGGCGCTGCAGTTGATGTACGTAATGGCAATATGATCGGGATGTTGTTTGCGAAATTGTTCAAACAATTTCGGCGGACAACCATCGGAAAGTGAGCATCCGGCAAGAAGATCGGGAAGCAACACCGGTTTATGCGGATTTAAAATCTTCGCGGTTTCTGCCATGAAATGCACACCACAAAAAACAATCACATCAGCAGTTGTCGCCGCTGCCTTACGTGAAAGTTCAAGACTGTCTCCTACAAAGTCGGCAAGGTCCTGAATCTCGGATTCTTGATAGTAGTGTGCAAGAATGACCGCGTTGAGTTCTTTTTTTAACCGTAGTATCTCTTCTTCCAAATGTATCGGAAGCGAAAAAGGTTTTTCACGTTCTGCAATTGTTTCCATTTTTAAAAAAGTACAAATGTTTTACCGGTAATCAAAACAAGAGGACTTGTGTAATAGTCATCCTTCCTTCTTATGAAACCCAAGTTTCATCATTTGAGTTTCAACGGCGGACGTAACCATTTCTACCGATATTGAGGTAATCTTGTTATCGTTGGCACGAAGCCCAATATGGCGTTCATGCGGGGGTTTCCACTGTGCCGGATCGCTGATGCTGTGAAAGGAAATCGTCGGCACGCGCAGCGCCGAAGCAATGTGCATGGTTGCCGTATCATTGCAGAGAAGCAAATGCAATTTCTTAATCACCGCCGATGATATTCGAATCGGCAGTAACGGAATTGAACGAACTTCGGTATTTCGTATTCTGCTTAACAATTCTTGGCGTAATTGTACTTCATGCGGACCGATAATCAACAGCACTTCGCACGTATAGTGTGCTTTAATCCATTCAATCACTTTGGCAAGTTTGTCGAGAGGAAATCTTTTTTCTTTATTCAGTGCTCCAAAATGCACTCCGATTTTCACTGCTCCAGATTGTACGCCGACATTGTACAAAACTTTTTCCGCTTCGGATTCTTCCTCTTCGGTGAGAACCAAGTCATAGTCTAATCCATCGGCATGGGCGTCGAGAGCACGCACAATATCCAAATAGTGTTCAGACTCGTGCTGAACTTTTCGAGAACGCTGAGTCAGCACGTTGTAAATTTTTTCTTGAGAATTGGGATCAAGTGAAAGGTGATTCGGTCCGATGATGTATTTTGCTTTACTCAAGACTGCAATGATATCCGAAGAAAGGGAACGTGAGACGGAGTTCATTACAATGGCACAGTCAAATCCGTCATCTCCGCGTAATTGTTCCCAAAAAAAACGGACGTTGTTCAGCGTCCAACGATTCAGTTTTTCATAGAAGACGATGACAGAATCGACATGGGGATTTTCCCATATCATCGGAGCGGTATATTCGCGCACCACAATGCTAATGTGTGAGTGAGGAAATCTCTTTCTGAGTGCACGGAGCGCCGGTGTTGTCACCAGCAAATCACCAAGCTGATCGTGTTGTTTAACGACGAGAATGCGCTTAAAACGCGAAAGAGGAAGATTGGTTACTGCAATACGTTTTGCGGAGTGGAAGACGCCGACAAGTGCAATCAACAATTTTTTAAAAAACTTTTCGAGGGTTTCCATAGAAGTTATTTTTTGTCAGAGACATCTTCGTACGAAATGTCTTCAATGGTGTTATTCTGATGTGCAGTACGGCTCTTCGGAAAATCTTCACTATGCGTCTTAGGATTGAAAAGCCTGCGGAGATAGCGAATACTCACGCCGAGAATTTTTACTGCTATGAAGAAAATGACGAGCCAAATAATAAACCGCAGAAGCATGAGGTTACTTTCTTCCTCAGTGAAGGATTTACGATTTCCTCGACTTCGGATTATAGTATTCAACGGGAGCTTTGTCTTTTCGAAGAATCTGATGAAGCAGATCTTCGAAATCTTCCTTGTTATTTACAAAATCAATTTCTGTTGCGTTGATAATGAGCAATGGAGCTGCTTTGTACCTGAAAAAAAAGTAATTGTACGCTTCATTCAAATCTTTGATGTACTCTTCCGACATATT
>JBFMDF010000361.1:0-2664 GCA_040753935.1 Bacteroidota bacterium
CACAATTGAAACATAGCCGCCTGGCTGATCACCAAGTTCAGTAATTGAATCACCGAAGAAAATAATACGCGGCGGATGCTGTTCAGCGCTTTTGTCGGACGAACAGCCGAAAAGAAGAAAGAGAGCAGAAAGAAAGAGTGGAAATAGTTTCATAATGCTTATTGTCTGTACCTCAAAGTCATGAAATCACTAATACGTTCTCACTGAAAAACGCACAGATACCCGACACCGTATAAATAAAACGAAACACTCTATCAAATGTATTCAATACCGCAGTTTGATGTAGTGTTGTCTCTACTTATGAATGAGAGACGCCGGAGTAATGATAGAAAATAATGGCGAGAGAATCCATTGTGCAGTGTGGAAGAAATACTTGGGAAGATGAACTTCCCAATCTGTAGAATCAATATCCCACCACTTGTTTTATTTTTCGCTTTACAAAACGTTTGGTGGTGGTATGCGGGTGAGTACGCTTTTCACCACGATGGTGTTCTTTGCGTTCATATTTTTCGCGGGCGGTGTGTTCAGAGCGATGTGAATGCGCACCGTTCTTGGGGCGAACTGTGTGATGTTCAGTTCGGTAGTTATCTGTTGATTCAGTCTGAAACGCTTTCTTTCTTTCCGGCAAAACAATTTTTAACAACGCAGCAGCCAGTTGGCGGTTTGTCAATCCATCAGCAGTCAATTGTTCCGACATCTCTTCAAAGCGGGAGAGGTCTTCTTTGGTTACCATAGCGCGAATTTTAATGAAAAGTTTTTGAGCAAGCAGTTCGTGTTCTTCTTTTTCTGTCGGAACCGGCATGCGTGTAATTGTTACGCCGGCAAAGTGTTCGATACTTTTCAACAGTCGAAACTCATTTCTTCCGGTGACAAATGAAAATGCTTTGCCTGTTTTTCCTGCGCGTCCTGTTCTGCCGATGCGGTGGACGTAGTATTCCGGATCGAGCGGTATATCATAATTAAATACTGCATCAATATCGCTAACATCAATGCCTCGTGCGGCAACATCAGTAGCAACAAGGAATTGTGTGCTGCCCGTCCGGAAAGCAGCCAGTACGTTGTTGCGCCGACGTTGATCAAGGTCGCCGTGAATGCTGTCGGCTTTATGTCCGAGCGATTTTAATAACTTTGTGACTTCATCTACCTTGCGTTTCGTGTTACAGAAGATGATGGAGAGCTGGATATCATGAACGGCAATGAGTGTTGATATCAACTGAATTTTTGACATCGAGCCGATATCGAAAAACATCTGTTCGATTGACGCAGCAGTGAGGTTTTCTGTAGTTACCTTTACGTGTGCAGGATGGCGCTGATATTTTTTTGCCAACTCAATGATCGGTTTTGGCATCGTAGCAGAAAAGAGAACGGTTTGCCGTTCTTTCGGCATCGTTTTCAAAATTGTTTCAATGTCGTCACGAAATCCCATATTCAACATTTCGTCTGCTTCATCGAGCACAACTGTTTTTACTTTGTCGAACGATAATGTTTTTCGCTCAAGGTGGTCAATGATCCGTCCCGGTGTGCCAACAATAATTTGGGCGCCGCGTTTGAAATCGCCGATTTGTTGATGGATGGATTCTCCGCCATAGACCGGAATAATACGGATGTGTTTTTTGTGTTTTGCAATTTTTTTCAACTCGTTTGCTACCTGAAGAGCAAGTTCACGGGTTGGACACAGCACGACCGAAGACAGCGTCATGTCCCCCTCTTCGATTTTTTCCAGCAACGGAATTCCGAAGGAGGCTGTTTTACCTGTTCCGGTTTGGGCTTGTCCGATGAGGTCCTTTCCTTCCAATAGCAGAGGTATAGTTTCGGACTGAATGTGTGTTGCTTCAACAAATCCCATTTCTTCAATTGCCTGTTGCAGTGGCGCTGAAAAGGGGAGTTCGTTGAATAGAAGTTTTTTCATAGATTTTCTTTCTGTATGAAGCTATGACAAAAACGCCACTGCCCGAAGAGCATATAGCTCATTCGGGCAGTTTTCGTTATGAACAATAGTTTCAATACGGGTGCGTGGATTTAGTAACTGTTACGATTGTATCGACTGTTACCGAAACCCTTACCGCCGCGGTTAAATGAAGAACGGTCGTTTGTCGTTTTTGGACGTGCTTCGTTCACCACAATGTTGCGGCTCATGAATTCAGTTTCATGTAATTCGGCAATGGCGCGTTTCGAAAGGGAAACATCCGCCATTTCAACAAAGCCGAATCCTTTGGAACGGCCGGTGGTATTGTCTTTAATAAGTTTTACAGACGACACTTCACCGAATTGTGAAAAGAGTTCTTGTACATCTTGCTCGTTAGCCTCGTAGCTGAGGTTGCCAATGTAAATGGTCATAGGACTTCCTATGGTGTTAGTGAAAAAAAAAGATTAGTTAGTGAGAGAGGGCTGACCACAGGAAACTGAGAGTGAGAATGAAATCTGAGACTGAACAGAAACGCTGAAGTGCCTTCAATACGTAAACAAGATACAGAGAATAACAATAGAAACCAAATACTTTCTTGAATTATTTTTTTGTTGTGCAGCTCGACTCAAAAGGTCGGCGCTCCATTGATTGTATTTGCCCGTTGTACCTGCAACCTTTACTGTTGCGGAGTTGCCCTACGGTAAAGATTAAGGCTACATGTACTTCCAGTTCCTTGGTTTTCCTTCGGATAACCATTC
>JBFMDF010000362.1:0-2663 GCA_040753935.1 Bacteroidota bacterium
TAAATTTGTTTGTGTAACCGGTGTCAGCGGGTCAGGGAAATCTACCCTTGTCAACGAAACTTTGTATCCGATTCTTTCACAAAAATTTTACAAAACAAAAATTTCTGCGTATCCGTACAAATCAATCGAAGGAGTCGAGTACATTGATAAAGTGATAGACATCGACCAATCGGCCATTGGACGAACGCCGCGTTCGAATCCTGCAACGTACACGGGCTTGTTCACCTTCATCCGCGATTTGTATGCGCAACTTCCTGAATCAAAAATTCGTGGCTATACGGCGGGACGATTCAGTTTTAACGTGAAGGGAGGAAGGTGTGAAGCGTGCGAAGGAGACGGCGTGAAGAAAATTGAAATGAATTTTCTTCCCGATGTGTATGTGGTGTGCGATGTGTGCCGTGGGAAACGGTATAACCGCGAGACGCTCGAAGTGCATTACAAAGGAAAATCAATTTCGGACGTGCTGGAAATGACAGTGGAAGAAGCCCGGGAGTTTTTCAAAGAGATGCCGCTGATGATGAGAAAAATTCAAACGTTGTATGATGTTGGATTGGGATATATTCATCTCGGCCAACAGGCAACAACGCTTTCCGGCGGTGAAGCACAGCGGGTGAAACTTTCCACTGAACTGTCAAAAGTTGGCACCGGTAACACACTCTACATTTTAGATGAGCCAACAACCGGTCTTCACTTTGATGATGTGAAAATGCTGCTCGAGGTTCTCAACAAACTTGTTGATAAAGGAAATACGGTGATCGTCATCGAACACAATCTTGATGTCATCAAAACCGCAGATTGGATCATCGATCTTGGTCCTGAAGGAGGGGAAGCGGGTGGAAGAATAATTGCCGAAGGAACTCCCGAACAAGTAGCCACGTTTGAACATTCGTATACCGGACAGTATTTAAAACGTGAAGGGATACTGAATTGATATGAGGCGTCGTCTTTTCATTTCCACAATGGTGCTTCTCATTTGTTTCCCGCTTGCCGCGCAAGACAGCACGGTTGTTGATGATTTCACCACTGCGCAAAACATAGCATTGTACACGTCATCAGGTATATTGGTGCCGCTTGCACTTGCCGGTACGGTTATTAGTTTTTTGCCGCCGAGCGGTGGCATGGTTGTCAAAGATGGAATAATTTATGGTTCACTGAGTGTAGAAGCAGGATACGGAAACGGTGAACGATTAGAAACAGGCGAGTTTGCAGACTATCGTATTTCCGTTGTGTACACACACCTGTACAATTCTCGAATTCGGGATTTGTTTCGGTTGGAAGTGAAAAAAGATATTCACTTTAATTTTATCGACAAAAGAAAAATATTTTTGAAAGGAATACATCTTAGTGCCGGATTGATGAGCGATTTTCCCACTCACGGCTATTCGCTTGGCGGAGGTTTGTGGCTGAAATCGCCGTGGCTGCCGTTTTTCGGATTGTTTCCGTCGCACACGTACGGACTGACGTATCGCTTCAACCGCTATTTTACAGGGAACAGTTTCCAAGAAATATCTCTTGGGATGACCTCTATTCTAACTTTTTGAAATCCACGGATTGTCTTTAATATAAAATCTCCACTTCTTCTCTCTTCCTGCGGTAATTCCTATTCGCGTTGTGGCAATGATTTTTGAGGGAGGTATCTGTTCTCCCCGAAGGAGGAAAATTTCATTGCCAAGCAGTGAAATTCCATTGTGTTCTCTTCCTAAACCAAATGCCTGAGTAAATTTTGCGGGACCATTGGTGAGATTATAGAGATGTTTAACATCTGTATGACGATTTTTCTTCATTACCTCAATACCAGTAATCGGTTCAACAGCCCGAATGAGCACTGCTTCACCAACTCCCTTTTTATACGTTACAATGTTGGCGCAGTAATGAACGCCGTAGGTGAAATAGACATATACATATCCCCCTTCGTTGAACATCACCTTGTTTCGTTCCGTCATTCCACGAAACGCATGACACGCAGGGTCGTTGTGCAGATAGGCCTCCACTTCAACAATTTTACCGGAGAGAATTTTCTTACCAATGTTATGAACAAAAATTTTCCCTAAGAGATCTTTTGCAACAGTAAGTGTGCGACGGGTGTAGAAAGAGGAGGGGAGCTTGTGCATATTGCATTTTTCAGTGGTCGCTGATCAGCGCTCAGCATGTACGTTATTGAACACAACCTTATCCTGGAGACAGATCATCTGTTTATCGTTCAAACTTTTTCATCAATTCATCAACTTTTTCTTTCGAAATACCTTCGCCTAGTTTGTCGGTACGGTGTTCTTCTTCCGCTGATTTTGATTTTTCGATTTTCTTTTCAATCGGAGCATTTCCTGCTTTTAAGCGGATCCGTTCTTCAATTTCATCAATCCAGCTTGATTGAGATTTTGGACTTGGAGTTGATGTGGCTTTTTCCGACTCACGCAAACCGTGAATCTGACTGGTGTAGTGTAACGGAACACCTGCATCACTTTTTACAGCGTTGATTGGCCTTGTCTCAAATGCCAAACGTTTTATGTTGATGAGATGTTTTGCCGACACATTATCTGAAATAATCGAGCGTCCGAATGTGCCGGGACCAAGCGTCATTGAGGGGAGCAATTCATTAGTATATCCGACAGCACCAAGTGCCGCTTGAGTGTTGACAAGAATTCGGCAGGCAGGTTTTTCCAAAC
>JBFMDF010000363.1:0-2658 GCA_040753935.1 Bacteroidota bacterium
TACTCGAGCATCGCTCATGCAGGATACATGCTCATCGGTATTGCGTCGGCTACGCAGTTGGGACAACAAGGAATAACGTTCTACCTTGTTTCCTACGGCTTGACGAACCTCGGAGCGTTTGGCGTGATTACCATGCTGGAAAAGGAAAACGGAAGGAACTTGTCGTACGAAGATTATGCCGGACTCGGAAGGCGGAAACCTGCGCTGGCGGCGTTGCTTTCGATGTTCATGTTTTCGCTGACCGGCGTTCCACCGTTTGCCGGATTTGTCGGAAAATATTATTTGTTTGCCAGTGCCGTGCAAAGCAATTTAACATGGCTGGCTATCATCGGCGTTGTTACGAGTTTGTTCTCCACATACTACTATCTGCGAGTGGTGGTGTACATGTACTTCAGAGAGGGTGGAGAAGAATTACCGGCGCTGTCAAAACTTTCCTTTACTTCGGTAGTGATTTCGGGTGTTGGAATTATTCTTTTAGGAGTTTTTCCTTCTCTTATTCTTGATGTGTTGAACACAATGTTTTGAGGTTTGCTGTGTCGGATTGTTCAAGCGCTCTGACAGAATACAATGAGTAAACCGTCCTCCGTAGGGACGGTTTTTTTTCATTTACTCGAAGAGTCCCGAACAAGTTCGGGAGAGGAACAGCAATGATTCCAGTTCTTACACCACAACAAATGAAGTCAGCCGATGACTATGCCATTCATCGGTTAGGCATCCCTTCTCTGCAACTGATGGAGAATGCGGGTCGGGGAGTGGTGGAAGTGTTGAAACAATCCCTCAAACAACTCTCAAAAAGATCTTTTGTCATTTTTTGCGGAAAAGGAAACAACGGCGGAGACGGATTTGTGATTGCCCGATTGCTGAACGAACATGGCGCAACAGTAACTGTTGTCATGATGGAGCAAGAAGAGAAGTTGAGCGGTGACGCAAAAATCAATTTTGAGAGAGTACACCGTTCGTTCATCGTTCCATTTGAACAGTTTACAACGACAACAGCAATCAAAGCAGATGTCATTATTGATGCCATGTTCGGCACATCGTTCAAAGGAGAATTATCGGGCAATTACTTGGCGGCAGTACAATGGTGCAACAGACACAAAGGGCTGAACGTTGCTGTTGATGTCCCCTCTGGATTAAACGGTGAAACTGGCGAGGTCCTTTCAGACGCTTTTAGAGCCGATATGACGGTTACCTTCTCTAATCCCAAACTTGGTTTTTATCGCCGGAATGCTAAAGATGTTACCGGTACCGTTATTGTTGTTGATATTGGAATACCAGATGAAGCAATTGAGAGAAACTCGGGAAATATTTTTCTTGTCGAGCGGCACGATGTTGAAACACTGCTGCCACAACGGAAATCAAACGTCCACAAACATTCGGTAGGAAAAGTTTTTATCATTGCCGGTTCGCGAGGAATGACGGGAGCGGCATTATTGTCATCACTCAGCGCAATGCGAAGCGGAGCGGGACAGGTCATTCTCGGCATTCCAGATTCGGAGTATTCGATTGTTGCCAAGAGAACATTGGAAGTTATGCCGTTGGGTGTTCCTGCTACAAGCAAAGGGAGTGTTTCAGTTACAGCGAAAAGTGTACTAGAGAAAAAAATTGACTGGGCAGATGTTGTTGCTATCGGTTGCGGAATGTCGCAACATCCCGAAACGCAGGAACTGATGTTGCAGTTGATTGCGGAAACAGAAAAACCTTTGGTGGTTGATGCCGATGGATTGAATGCGCTGGCGAAGAATATTTCGGTGCTTCATAAAAGAAAGTCACAGCATGTTATTCTCACCCCGCATGTTGGTGAATTTTCTCGTCTGACAGGTTTATCAGCAGCCGAGATTGAAGAAAAAAAGTTTACCATCGCTTCTTCATTTGCGCAACAATACAGCACGGTGCTGGTTTTGAAAGGGGCGCCAACATTAGTTGCAACGCCAAACGGTGAACTATTTGTTAATTCAACAGGAAATGCCGGTATGGCAACTGCCGGCACCGGCGATGTGCTCACAGGTATTATTGCCTCACTGGCAGGACAAGGATTAAGTGCTGTAGCTGCCGCTGTTGCCGGTGTCTATATCCATGGAATGGCTGGCGACTACGCCGCAAAGAAAAAAGGGGAGATGAGTCTGATTGCTTCCGATCTGATTCGGTATCTTCCGGTTACACTCAAACAATTGCAATGAATCAACAATCAAAAATCGTTTCATTCTTTCAGTTCCAACTTCCTGCATTAGCGTGGAGTATTTTCATTTTTGCCGTTTCGTCCATACCGTCAGGCAGAATACCTGCGTTAATTGATTATACTGATAAAGTTCTTCACGCCGGTGTGTTCGGCGTGCTGTGCTGGTTGATACATATTGCGTTGTTTTTCCAACCGAATGTGAAGTTGAAAAAACATAGTGCGCTCATTGCTCTTCTTCTTACGATGTTCTACGGCATCATTGATGAATATCATCAGATGTACACGCCGGGACGAACAACAGAGTTCTGGGATTTCCTTGCCGATACAACGGGTGGCGGCGTGTATCTTCTACTCAACACCTATTTCAGATTTTACATAATGAATGAAGATGTAACAGAAAGTTCATGAGTAGCATACTCACACGGCTTGTAGCACTGTCGACATTCAAATCACTTCGCCATAAAAACTACCGTCTCTTT
>JBFMDF010000364.1:0-2656 GCA_040753935.1 Bacteroidota bacterium
ATACTGAATGTTCTCCGATTTGCAAAAAACTTTCTGCGAGTGTTTCCACTTTTCTGCCGAGAAGGTCAAACACTGAAATCTCAACTCTCGCTTCATACGGTAGGGTAAATGAAATTGTGGTGGAAGAATTGAACGGATTGGGGAAATTCTGTTTCAAGTCCACTGAAGTCGGAACGGTTGTAGGGCTCTTTACTCCAGTATTAACCGCACCATGCTCGAAAAAGAAAACGCCCCCTTTTCCATTTCCAACAAACATATCCACATCTCCGTCAGCGTCTATGTCGGCCAATGCCGGTGAAGCGTTGAGTCGAACATCAATCTGCGCGAATTGAGAAGTTACAAAATCGTACTGTTTGGTTGTTGAGTTGAACTGATAGTGAAAGATGTTACCCTCGCTGTTCCCAATCAGCAAATCGTTTTTCCCGTTCCCATCAACATCAACAACAAAAGGCATGGCGTCATTTCCCACGTCGATGGAATTGAAGGCAGTAGAGATAAGACTGTACATCGGCGAAGCATGTGTTCCGATATTTTTGTAGAAATACAACGTACCGCCGCTTGTTCCAATCAATACATCAACAACGCCATCTTGGTCAATATCGGCAAGACACGGTGCGGAACTGTTTCCCACATCAACGGCGTCAAGTGTAAATGATGTTTGCGAAAAGGAAAGAACGCCCGCCGACGTCGTATTCCGGTAGTACCGAACTCCGCCGCCAAAATCTCCTATAAGTAAATCTTGTTTCCCGTCGCCGTTGAGATCCCCAGCCGCAACGGTTGTATAGAATGTACCAACGGGTATTGTCAACGACGGAGTGAGTGAAAAAGTCGGATGAGTTGCTGTTCCGCCGTTCCGAAAAATGTTGATTGTTCCTTCTGCAGACGAAACACAGAGATCAATCAGACCATCGCCGTCAAAATCTGCCACGGCAACAGAACTGCGTGTTCCGACATCAATCATTGGTAAAAAGTTTTTTGTCTGAAGTTGATAGTATGGCTGTGCGTTGAACCCAATATTTTTAAGAAACCAAAAATTATCATATCCGGTGGTGGGAAAAACACTACCGGCAAACAAATCGGTTACTCCATCGCCGTCAATATCTACATGCTGGGGGATGTTGAAACCGCGTGTGCTAATCATTGCTTCTTTGGGAAACGTGGAATCGTGCAGTAGATAATGAGGGGTCGTTGGGGTCCCAACATTCTTCAGAAAATACATACTCGGGTTGAAATAATCCCCCCAAAACAAATCAAGTGTGCCGTTGCTGTCGGCATCGAAAAATTCAATGCCGCTGGCGCCATGTTTCTCTTTCGGAAACGAGTTGCCACCGCCGACAATTTTTATTCCATCAAATTCGTTAGTAACAAAAGCAAATGTTGGAGTACCTGCCGTGCCGACATTTTGGTAAAAAGTAATTGTACCGGCAGAATTTCCTGTGAAGAAATCGTAATCGCCGTCGGCATCAATATCGGCAAACGTTGGCACGGAAAAACGTTCGCTAAACAATTCTGCTCCTGCCGTATCCAACACGGCTGATATCGTCATCTGAAACTGTGGTAAGTTTTTCGAGCCAACGTTGGTGAACAAACGGACTTCAGAAAAATCTCCATTGGTATAACAATCCAGATCGCCGTCGTTGTCACTATCAACAAAGTAAAACCACGAACCAACTGTCAACCCAAATGTTTGATTCGTCTCCAGCAAAAAGAGGCCGCTGTTGTTCCGGTAGAAGAATAAGCGCTCATCTCTATCAAGAATAAACAAATCGTAATCCGAATCGCCATCGATATCAACGAAGCGGTACCGTGGATTGTCAATGCCACCGGCAAAAAGATTGGCGCCGAATAGATGAGGCTGAAATGAAAAGGACTGCGAGTGAAGTTCGTAAGAGAAAAACAGGATAAGGAAAAAAATTATGCTCCCCGAGTTACGAAGCATACTCTTTGAGATACTCTATTGAATTGCGGATAATTGTGTGAGGAACAGGAAGAGGAAGTGTTACCTCGCCAATTCTTCTTGGCAGCACCATACGAATGACACCTCCCGATGATTTTTTATCCACCTTCATCGTTTCAGTCAAAGATGAGGCAGAGAACCGTAGTGTGGACAATTTCGGCAGAGGCAGTGCTGAAATCAATTCTTCAATAAGGCGCTGTTCTTTGGCAGAGATGAGCGACATGGCACGGGCAATGTAGGTTTCCGCAACCATTCCGTACGCAATAGCTTCACCATGTTTCAGTCGAATATAGGAACCCGCATGTTCCAACGCATGTCCAACGGTGTGTCCGAAATTCAATATAGCGCGAAGGTTGCTTTCACGTTCATCACGCGAAACGACCTCTGCTTTCAACTCGCAACTGCGTTTCACGATGCGTTGAAGAACGTTGGCATCGCCGTTTAGCGCGTGGGCAAAATGTTTCTTCGTGAAATCAAAAAACGTTCTGTCCAAAATAATTCCATATTTAATGACTTCTCCCAGTCCACAGACTATTTCACGTTGAGGAAGGGTTTTCAGCGTGGCGATATCGGCAAGAACAAATTTCGGCTGATAGAAAGCGCCGATCATATTTTTCGCGCGAGGATGATTGATGCCGACTTTTCCACCGACAGAACTGTCAACTTGCGCCAACAGAGAGGTCGGCAGTTGCACGAAGT
>JBFMDF010000365.1:0-2650 GCA_040753935.1 Bacteroidota bacterium
TCCACCTCGTCGTGAAAGATGAATCGCCTCTTCAGCTGTGGCTATTGTTCCTGCACATTCAATAACGACATCAGCCCCAACCGCCGTAATATCCAGTACAGCGTTTCTAACATTTCCCTTGTTTGGATCGAGAACAAATGATGCACCGAGTGAGCGGGCAATGTTTCGTTTTTGTTCGAGCGGTTCAACCACAATTGTTACAGCGGCGCCGGCAGAACGACACAGTTGCAACATCATCAATCCTATCGTTCCGGCGCCAATGATAACAACCGTATCGCCGATGTTGATCTTCGCTCTGTCAATGCCGTGTAACACGCACGACACAGGTTCAATAAACACACTTGCAGTTGTCGGAAAATTTTCCGGAAGATAGTACAACTGCTGTTCCGGTACGATACATAACTCCGCCATCCCTCCATCAATATCCACACCTAACGCGCGCAAGTTTGAACAAAGATGCACTTCTCCTCGCCGGCAGAAATAACAACTGCCACAGGAAACATTCGGATCGATCGCTACGTGTTGTCCCGGAGAGAAACGTTTGACTTCACTCCCTACTTCTTCAACAATTCCAGCATACTCATGTCCAAGCACCACTGGCGGTGTAGAACGAGACTCACCAGCAACAATATGAACGTCTGTTCCGCAGACACCGCAAGATTGGACGCGAACAAGCACTTCATGCTTTGCCAATGTTCTCAGCGGTCGATCAACAACTGACAGATGATGCGGTTTTTTAAATACAGCGGCTTTCATATAGTTACCATTCCACTGTTAGCGTATCGTAACCTTCACCGGCAGTAAATGAAATCATCGAAGTCCACGCTCCATCGTTTCTCTTTGTTGTTGTCATCTCAGCATGGTTCTTTGTATTCACACTCGCTCTTTTTGGTTTTTGAAGCGATACAAACTCAACGACTGTCGAATGATTGTTGAACGACGAAACAATTGCAGTAAATTTTTTTCCGTTCATCTTAACCGAGTGCAACATCGCATTTACGCTTTTTAAATATGGCGAAGAAGCGTTTCCTTTGACGGCAGAAATATTTTGTGCGGTGTGTTGCTCGATCGGAATAACAAGCGACGGAACCGTAACCCCATCATACACGATACTATGTACTCTGCGTCCGGTACCGTCAATTTGAACATTCTTTACATCTGAAAAAGAATAACTCATTTCCACAGACGACGGGAACGTTGCTGTATATTCTGAAAATGAAAGGTTCCACACATTCTCATTCATTCCAACAAGTGTGTACAATGTGTAAAGATAAAATCCACCTGCCCAGAGAAACGATGGTTTGTCAATTTCACCGAACCGAGTGGAGGATTGGTTGGAATAACGATATTCGTACATCGCAGGGACTCCATTGGGACTGCGTGCAATGCCGTCAATGGTCATTGTCTGTTTCACGAATTCCATTGCTTCGTCCAATCTTCCGATAGAGTGAAGTGCAAGTGCATACCATGCGTTGTTGTGAAACCAAACACCGCCGTTGATGTATGTGTATGCATCACCTGCTTCTTTTCCAAAAAATTTGAAGTAGGAGATCATCGAATCAGTATGGAAATCTGCCGGCACAGCGGCACGAATTCCAACCCGGGGAGCGAGTAACTCTTTTCGAGCTGTCTCAATGAGTTCTGATGAACGTTTCTCATCAATCACATGTACTGCGGGGGCAAGTAGTGAACCCATGTACTGATGTGTATCCAGATCGTTGCCGTTGTAGTTTAGTAAAAACTTCAGCGAATCATTCCACAATTTTGTAACAAGAGCAGTGCGCATCCGTGCTGCTGTTTGTTCTAAATCTTTTAACGAACGATTTTGTTTATCAACGATAGAGGCGATATAGAGATAATTTTCAATCTGTCTGATGGCTAACGCCGTCATATATGTTCGCGGTCCTTCATTCCAACCAATATCCCACCAATCCGGACGATGCGCATACATTAGATTGTCATGACGCAATTGCTTCTTCATTTCCGCCAGACTTTTGACAATGAGTGGATACAGTACGCGAAGTGTTGTGGTATCCAGTGAGTGACGAAAATACCGGGCCGAAACTTCAATAAACCACAGATGATTCCAGTTCGATGGCGTACAAAATTCGGTTTTGAACCCGTCATCTTTCCAATAGTACGCATGAGGGATGATCGAATCGCGTGCAAGCAATGCCACATACATTAAATCTTTTTTTACTCGTTTGATATCGTACAGTACCGCGCCGAGGTTTGTCATCAGCAAATCGTGAGTGAAGAAGAAATTATATTCTGCGGGACACGGCATCGGCACAATTTTGCCGTTTAAGTAGTGTGCATTCGCCGCCAAAATTCCTTTCGACCATAGTACTGTTTGGTCGAGTTGCAAATCTCCTGTGGTGAATCGTGTTTCATCTACTGCATAGTTCCGAACAAAATCATCATACGCCGCTATCTCGTCTCTCCATACTTGTGAAAGAGTTGCGAGCCGTTCTTTTACTTCACCGTTCGCTGAACTTCCTATGACGAGAACGACAGTCATCTCATCATTCGGATTGAGCTGTTTTTCGTATTCGAATGCAGAAACAGCACGAGTATGTTTTGTAGCGGAATCGACAAATGACATTGTTGCGAAAGAAGAATCAAACCATACGCTTTTACCATCATCAGT
>JBFMDF010000366.1:0-2646 GCA_040753935.1 Bacteroidota bacterium
GATTTTATAATTTCTCAAGTTATGGTCGGATTCAAATCCGGTTCCCTGCAACTCTTCTTTCGGCGATACAATGCGGACAAACTCAGGTGAATGAATCAACTGCCGCTGGTTATCCCAGAACATTTTTTCTGTATAGACAGTTGTTCCGCTGTCAGATCGGATCACCACGTTGCCAATCGCTTCCAGATTGTTTGTTCCTTCGTCCACCGTCCCTCGAAGCGATGTGAGTGTTGTTGTATGCCTGCCAAACTCGTCAAAGAAATCAACCGCAACGCCGGAATCGAGGTAGGTAACTCTCGAATTATCGTACGCGTAAATATGCCCTGCCTTCACAATCGCTTTTACAATGCCCGAATCGGAAAAGGTAATGGTGGAATTCCAACTTTCTTGCGAAGGAAGTTGAGAACTGGAAATGCCGCTGAGAACAGAGGGTTTTACTTTCTCTTCACATCCGCACAGCACCACAACACAAATGAGAACTGTAACACACTGCTTCACGCTGATGATTCTCCACCTAAGCCGGCACGGACAAGGTCGTGCAGGTGAACAAGGCCGTACGGAAGTTTATTCTCATCCACAATGACCAATTGCGTAATGCTGTATTTTTCCATTTCCTGCAACGCAACCGAAGCCAGTGTTCCTTTACGAATGGTTTTTGGATTTTTTGTCATCACTTCTTCTGCTGTCAAACCTGAAATATCGGACGTTTTTTGTAACAGGCGGCGTAAGTCACCGTCGGTAATGATGCCGGCAAGCGTACTGTCGCCATTCAATACACATGTTGCACCCACTCGTTTGGCAGTAATTTCTAAAATTGCATCTTTCAAACTTGCTTTCAACCCGATTTTGGGAATCTGATTGCCGGTGATGGCAAGTTCTTCAACTCTCAGTAATAACCGTTTGCCGAGATTGCCGCCGGGATGAAACATTGCAAAATCATCTGCTGTGAAATTTTTCTTTTCTAACAGTGTAACCGCCAGCGCATCGCCCATAGCAAGTGTTACTGTGGTTGAAGTAGTCGGCGCAAGATTGTGAGGGCATGCTTCTTCTTTTACAGAAATATCAAGTGTTACCTCCGACATTTGCGCAATGGGAGAATTAAGTTTTCCCACCATGGAAATGATCGGTACACCGATTCGCTTGAACATTGGAATCAACTGCCTGATTTCCTGCGTATCGCCGCTTTTTGAGATACAAATGACCACATCATCGTTACGCACCATACCGAGGTCACCATGAACAGCATCAGACGGATGAAGAAAAATTGCCGGAGTGCCGGTAGAATTCATCGTCGCCACAATTTTACGCGCAATAATGCCGGACTTTCCCATACCGGTAACAATCACTCTCCCTTTGCAGTGATAGATAATATCCACCGCATGCTGAAAGGAGGCATTGATTTTGCTCTCCAGCGCGGCAACGGCCTCCGCTTCCATGCGGATCACTTCTTTTGCTTTTTGAATATCGGTAGAATCAGAAGGCATATGAGTGAACAACTCTCCTCCTTGTATTATCAATTGCCACAACCTGTGAAATCAAACTCTCCAATTGTTCCAACGGCAGTTGGCTGGCGGCATCGCTTAACGCTGTGGCTGGATTTGGGTGTGTTTCGACAAAGAGCGCATCTATCCCAACCGCTACACCTGCACGCGCAATCGGAAAAATAAATTCCGGCTCTCCACCGCTTTGTCCGCCGGAACTGCTCGGCAATTGCACGGAATGCGTCGCATCCAACACAACCGGATAACCGAACTTCCGCATGATCGCCAAGCCGCGCATATCAACGACAAGATTGTGATAGCCGAATGTCGTGCCGCGCTCGGTAACCAGAATATTCGTGTTGCCGGTCGATGCTACTTTTTCAATTGGGTGACGCATATCTTCCGGGGCGAGAAACTGTCCTTTTTTAATATTGACTGCCTTCTTTGTGTTTCCCGCAGCAATCAACAAATCCGTTTGCCGACAGAGAAACGCCGGTATTTGAAGAACATCAGCCACCTGCGCCGCAATGGTCGCCTCTTCCGCTGTGTGAATATCAGTAAGAATTGGAACACCAAACTGTTTTTTTACATCATCAAGAATTTTCAACGCCTCCTCCATTCCAATCGTAACAAATCCGCTTACACTTGTTCGGTTTGCTTTCTTGTACGAAGATTTGAAGATGAAAGAAACGCGGTGCTTTTCACACACAGATTTAATTTTTTCTGCCGTGCGAAAAATCATCTCACGATTTTCCACTACACACGGTCCGGCAATCAGCGCCAGTGGATGACCACTACCGATTGTTATTGAGTGAACTGTAACTTCTTTTGTCATACGGAATTAAGGTACCATTCTTTATCTGTTAATGCAAAAGTGTTGAAACTTCTTTACATAAACACATACATTACCACCGCGCCTGTGCACGCACACAGCCAATTAACAATGTCATTGTCAATCCATCGAAAACCCCGTACCAGCACTGTCGGCTTGCCATGGTACACTATGCGTTCAACAATTGTTCCCACTTCAGACCGATACTGCGCTTGAACTGTTGCTCCCAAAAGACTGTCAATAAGCGAACCGATAACACCTGCCGCAACAATTTTTCCTGCTATAGCAACGGTTACTGTTTGTGTATTCATCATCCACCCAGCGCCGGCAATG
>JBFMDF010000367.1:0-2642 GCA_040753935.1 Bacteroidota bacterium
CAAGGTTTTTTGTTGCACCAGAAGCCAAAATAATTTTCCCCGGCTCTGTTTTGAGATCAATATCGGCGGTCAACCCTCGGTCGTATCTGGTCGTATCGGAAAAGGAGAAAGAATAAATGAGCGAGTCCGATGAGCTATACACTAGGGCTGTTGGTGCACTAAGCACGGCAAACAACAGTAAACAACGATACATTATGAAGTGAATGTCGCTTGGGGTATTGGATTGGTAAATACGTTTTCTTGCTCGTTGAAAAGATACATTCAAATATCTTTCAAAGCAACAGAAAATTGTCATTTTATTTTTTCCCTTCAATCACAAGAACAAACTCTCCTTTCACTGGATGGCTAGTGAAGTGTTCAATCAGCGTCTGCAATGTTCCGCGTATAACTTCTTCGAATTTCTTTGTCAACTCACGAACAACAACAGCCCGACGGTCACCAAGGTAGTCGTGTAATTCGTTCAGGGTTTTTATGAGACGGTGCGGTGATTCATACAACACAATAGTACGCGTCTCGTTTTGTAATGACTCCAACGTTGTTCTTCTCCCCTTCTTGTGAGGAAGAAAACCTTCAAAAACAAATGCATGCGTCGGTAAACCGCTGACCACAAGCGCCGGAATACAGGCTGTTGCACCCGGCAATGGAACAATTGTTATCCCGCGGGCTATTGCGGCAGTAATCATGGAGTGCGCCGGATCGGAAATTCCCGGTGTGCCTGCATCCGAAACCAGCGCTACAGCATGTCCTTCGAGCAATTTATCAATAATCTGCGGAGTGCGAAGTTGTTCGTTGTGAGAAAAAAAACTAAGGAGCGGTTTTTGAATGTTGTAGTGGTTAAGTAAAAATTTTGTCGTCCGTGTATCTTCTGCGGCAATCAGGTCAACACCAGCCAGCACGTTCAACGCACGAAGGGTGATATCATCAAGATTTCCGATGGGTGTCGGAACGATATACAACGCACCGCGTTGAATTGTTTCTGCCACCGCTTACACTCCCCAGTCACGCACGTATCGAAAATCGACATTCACCGTACGGTGCGATATCTTGGCAATAAGCGGCGGGCGCCGTTTAAATTGATTCTGCTGAACTTTTTTTCGCACTGTATCGATAAATGATTGAGTAAATCCTAACGTTCGCAACTCATCATCTGTTCGGCGCTCATCAATCATGTAGTAGAGTAACATGTCGACGTCTTTGTACGAAAAGCCGAGTTCACGTTCATCGGTTTGTCCTTGCCACAAATCAGCAGTCGGCTTTTTGTTGATAATGTGTTTCGGCACACCAAGTTCTTCCGCCAGCGCCCACACGTGTGTTTTGTAGAGATCGCCCAATGGATTAATGGCGCACGCCATATCGCCGTATAATGTGCCGTAGCCCAACAGTGATTCAGTTTTATTCGAGGTACCGACGACCAACGCCTGTTCTTTCTGTGAACAATCGTACAACACTATCATTCGCTCACGCGCCATAATGTTACCACGGCGAAGATTGTCTGTAATTTTTTGCGACTCGAACAACGGTTCAACCATCGGTGTAATATCTATCGTCTCGGAACGAATTCCTAACTGCTTCACTACATCATTTGCATCAGTTCTACTTTCCGGACTGCTGGTTTTATACGGCATAAGCACTGCAAGAACATTGTTTGGACCAAGCGCTTCGGCCGCCAGATATGCAGCAACGGCAGAATCAACGCCGCCAGAAAGCCCGACAACTGCTTTTGAAAAACCAACAGTATGAATTTCATCCCGAATAAAATTCACCAGCAGTGAGCGGACAAAACTCATGTTGAGTTTCAATGGATGCTGTTCGTGTAGAGTGGCTTCCATAAACGAAAGAACCGTCACAGTATGTACAACCTGACGAGTGGTAATTAAAGATTAAAGTTCGCCAACGCTTAATTCTTTCAACGCGTTTCTGATGATTCCTAACCCCTCAGCCAATTCTTCCTGCGTGATCGTCAGCGGCGGTCTGAAACGAATTGATCTATCTCCGCAACCGATTAAGATGAGTCCTTTTTCATACGCCTTTGTAATCAGTTGATTACGATCTTGTGCTGTATCAAGATCAAAGGCACACATCAAACCTCTGCCGCGTGCATTCGACACCAACTGCGGAAATTCTTCGGCAAGCAAATGTAATTGGGTCAACAAGAATTCTCCCTGAACGCGGGAGTTTTCCACAAGATTATCTTCAACAATAATTTCAAAAATTCTCTTTGCTCTCACCATGTCGACGAGATTGCCGCCGAATGTAGAATTGATCCTGCTCGGCTTTTTGAAGACATTTTCAAGCACATCGTCGATGCGTTTACTTGCCATAAAGCCGCAGACATGCGTCTTCTTTCCGAACGACATCAGGTCCGGCTTAACAAACCATTCGTGAGCCCACATTTTTCCAGTTAGCCCCACACCGGATTGCACTTCATCGAAGATCAACAAAATTTCACTCTCGTCGCAAATTGTTCGAAGTTCTTGTAGAAATTCTTTGCGGAAATGGTTGTCTCCCCCCTCGGCTTGAATTGGTTCAATGATAAGCGCGGCAATATCATCGGGGTTGTTGATAATGGCTTCTTTAATTTGTTTTACTGCCAGTTGTTCTTCTGCAATCACCTGTTGTAAATGTTCTTCGTTGAGAGGAAA
>JBFMDF010000368.1:0-2623 GCA_040753935.1 Bacteroidota bacterium
CAGTAAATTTTGTCCTGATAACGAAGCACCAACTGGTTGAATGCCTGTTCGTTCCCTTTCTTAAAATCCTCGATAAGTTTCAGTTCGTCGGGTTGATTCATTCATTGCGACTTTTTGACACGAACAAAAGCGTTGAAGTTTAACTCTTAAAAGATATTGTAACGAATGCCGACAAAAGCATCTAATTTTTTGGAATAATCTGTCGTTCCAGCATTCAGTTCGCTGGTGTAGCGTGACCGAAGCAGATAAAAATCAATAATCATATCGCGAACTACCTCATACTTACCAACGATTCCAAACGACTGTGATTTTGTACGCGGGCTGTACAGAAACGTCGGTGTCGGCAAACGGTACTGCTTGTATGTTGAATCCTTTCCACCTTTGCGCCATGACTCAAACTGCACTCCAACACTCAGGTTTCGCTTCGGTTGATAGAGTGTTTGAACGAACAACACATCGCTGTTTTGCCCCAGCCAATGCCCCATATCCACCGAATGACTTTGGAATGTTGCATCGGGATACTTGTGGTTGTATACCCAAGGATTGAGCCGTGTGTATTCGACAAGAATTTTTGAGTTCGGAAGAAAGGTATCGTAGACGCGTGTACCAACAGTAAAACCGAGTTGATTGCGTTGCTTATTGGCACGGTAGAAATCTTCAGTGGTAAATTCATCGATGAAGAGCGATGTGTAAAAATTCATGTTCCGGATAACATTCAGATCAACACTCAGAAAAAACTGCGAATTGTCAAGGTCTCCCATCCAGTGTTCTGCCGCTTTGAAAAACATAATAGGAATCAGATAGATAAGTTCCGGATCTCTGCTGCCGTAGACTTCCGATTCTCCTAATGCTATATCCACACCATCCCACGGAGAAAATTCGAGCATCTGTGCGGCAAGGAACTTCTGTTTATTAATCCGTCGGAAACCAGTCGGCGGCGGAACATCGGGAACCTGATATGAACGGAGCGAATCAATGAGATCGGAATACAACCACGCGTGAAGGTACGTGAAATCAATATTGTCGCCCAGTCGTGCACGTAGTTTTACCTGAGGGTACGATGGCGCTTTGTTGGAGAGAATGACATTCCCTCGCTCGCCACTTCCCCACACATTCGGCATTTTTTCGACAGACAGAGTCACAAAACCAACATCGGCATTGACTTGAACTTCAATGCTGCTGTACTCGAAAAAGCGAGGGAGCATCGAGCGTGATGGTACTTCAGCAGGCACCGGCGAGAGTATTCTTTTCGGATCGAGGAATGAGCCGCTCTCGCGATTGTCGTGAAAAGAGAAGTATCCTCCAACCTGTTTACCGAGATATCCATAGGTCATTGCACCATTCGAGGTGACGGTAGTGTATTTTCCATCTGCACGCCAGCGATAGGTGTAACCGCCAATCAGATCAAAATTAAATACGCCCATCTGACTTTGGTATTGATACGGATGCCATCGCTCTTCTATGACGTTGTCGTAGCCGATATTGACAAGTTCCTGATAGAATTCTTCTTTGTAAAATTGTTGTTCTTCCTGTTCAATCTCTGTCAACGGCAGTGATGTCGTATCAATTTGCACAAGAAAACGTGCAATTGTTTCGCGCGTCATCGGCTTCACCTCATCTCTGTAACCTACGATAATCTGTTTCGCTTCCATCTTATCCAGATACTTATAGACGAGATGCGTTGCCGGTAAGTACACTGACTGCGAGTAGAGAAACAATGGTAAGAATAAAAAGAGTAAGTTTTTCATCACAAACTTTTTTAATAGTGAGATTCCTTGTTAATGTATTCTGGAAGACATGACATCAACAAATTTTTTTGTCATCACACGAGGTCTGGTGATCGCCGTTCCGACAACGACGGCAAATGCACCACGCAACAACGATTCTTTCGATTGCTCTGGTGTCCAAATTCGTCCTTCTGCAATAACCGGAACTTCCACTCCCCGTGAAAGACGTTCAATTAAATCAAAATCGGGTCTATCAGTAGAAGAGGCGTAGGTGTATTCTGTATAACCGGCAAGTGTTGTGGCAACAGCATCGGCGCACAATTCTGCCGCACGGACTCCTTCTTCGAATGTAGCAATGTCTGCAATTAAAGGGATCGTATACTTGTCCCGCGCTTCATCAAAAAACTCTATTCCATCCAATCCGTTGAGACGTTTGCGCGGAGTAACATCGAGCGCAACCATATCGGCCCCTGCATCAATAATTTTTTCAATATCTGAAAAGTCGGGCGTGATACAAGACCATCCGTTGGAAAACTGACCTTCGATAATGCCAATCAAAGGAAGATCGACCGCTTTGCGTATGGCTTTGATGTTTTCTATACCTTGGGCGCGTATTCCCACCGCTCCGCCCAACTGTGCGGCAAGAGCAAACTTGGCAAGAAGGTCCGGATGATTGAACGGATCATCTCCTTCCGATTGGCAGGAAACGATCAGTCCATGTTTTAACTTGGCAATAAGTTCATTCATAGTTATCTATGGTCATTGAAAATTTTTTTGTCTCCGTTACTTCAGTACTGCTTCCGATAGTTTTTTGATGCACGATTCAGTAGTTCCCGACGAGTGGAGATGAAGCACGCGGGCATTTCTTGAAGCGAGCGAACGGTAATCACCTAATG
>JBFMDF010000369.1:0-2619 GCA_040753935.1 Bacteroidota bacterium
TCCTTCTCGCGTGGCGTCTTCATTCTGCTGTGGCTGACAAGCATTGGTACTGTTGTCACCGGCAGGTTTTTGGTACTTCACTTCGAAAAATCATTGTACCGCCGCGGACGGGAACTGAAATCTGTGGTGATTGTCGGAAACAACAAAACGGCAGAACAGATTGCACAACTCTTTGCCACGCAACAAGTACTCGGCTACGAAGTGCTTGGCTACTATGCCGATTCGCCTGCCGCAGAAGATTCTCCTCTTGCCCGCTGCAAATATCTCGGCAATGTTAATCGACTGCCTGATGATATTGTGCCGCTGCGAATTCAAAGCGCGCTCATTGCGCTGACACACAGCGAACAGGAGCAGTTGATTTCACTGCTGCGCAGTACGGAAGGGAAAAATATCGAGTTCATGATGGTGCCAGATATTCTCGAATTGATGACCAGCCGTGTCCGCATACAGGAAATTGAAGGAATACCATTCATCAAACTGAAAGATATTCCGATGACGACGTGGAATAGAATCATCAAACGAACATTCGACATTGTCTTTTCATGTATCATCCTCCTGCTTACATTTCCACTCTCACTGTTGATTGCGCTTCTCATAAAACTGACTTCGCCCGGACCGGTGTTGTATGTGCAGGAACGCGTGGGATTGGATGGCAAACATTTTCAACTATATAAATTCCGCTCGATGAAAGTTGATGCGGAAAAAGAGACCGGACCAAAACGAAGCACACCCGATGATAACCGCAAAACATGGATCGGCAGAATACTGCGCCGCACCAGTTTGGATGAATTGCCGCAGTTCTGGAACGTACTGCGCGGCGATATGAGTGTAGTCGGACCGAGGCCGGAGCGCCCATTTTTCGTAGAACAATTTCAAGGGAAAATTCCCAGATACTTAGAACGCCATCGGGTAAAAACAGGCATGACGGGCTGGGCGCAGGTGAACGGACTGCGCGGTGATGCACCGATTGAAGAGCGTACGAAGTATGACATTTATTATGTAGAAAACTGGTCGCTCGTGTTCGATTTGAAAATTATTTCTAAAACGCTGTACGCTGTCCTCTTCGGGAAAGATGCTTATTGAACAATGATTCCTCTTGTCATCTTCTACATTCACATTATCGCATTCACCTATTTGTTCGTCCGTGAATACCAGCGCGAAGGACTCAGCGCAGGATTTCTCACCCTCGGATTTTTAACTCTTATTTTTTCCGTCGGTTGGTCAATCAGTTCTTTGGTGCTGAAAAATATTATTGATGAAGAAGGATTCGGTATCTGGCTAAACAGAGATGCACTTTCGCTAACTGTGTTGACAATCTGCGAAGCAATCTTCTACTATTTTTATTTTCACGAGAAGAAACAGCAGGTGGTGTAAGAAACAGCAGACTACTTCTCTATCTCTAGCGAACTACGCAGTCTGGCAGGAAAGTATTGGTTTGTTTTCTTTTCGCTAAACCTTTTACGTATCACTCCATTACGCGTTTGGGCGGGTAGCGGTCAGGTTGGCATCCGCTTTTGTCCTTGGATTTAACTTCAACTCTGTAACCGATAGTACAACACCACAGGCAACAGCAAGAATAATTGTTTTGATGATTTCTAACGCGATAACACCGAAAGAAACATCGAATGCACCGTACCAATCGAAATATTGATAGAGTGCAATCAGAAAACCAAGAATGCACCCAATATTTGCCCCGGTTTTTAGACTTCGTCGTTCATTGGGAACATGAAGATAGAAGAATCCAACCACGAGGGCAAAAAAAACTTCGCTGAGAAAGTTATAGAACAGTAGTGGAGAGAACCGATGTATGGGTTGAAGGTCTCCATAAGAATTCTTAAACAAGACTTCAAACCATAAACCTTCAAAAAAGAATTGAACGATAGCCGCAATCGCAACGCCGATAAAGAGCCATTTACGTTTTTTCATGGGGTTCCTCTCAACTTTATGATGCGAACAGGATTTCTTTTTCTCTTGATTTTTCCTTTTTACTCCGGTTAGGTTGCGGTATTATTTCTTGTTCATTGATCCGTCAATAGGTGGGAATGTATTCCAATTCCCAGTGTAAGCATCATAGAAGGAAGGAAATCCTCCACACAGTAAATCTAAAACCACCCAACCAAGTCCTAACCTCGGATACAATTCAACAATTTTTTCTTCATTCTGCTTTTTCAATATCAATGTGTGATTTTGATTTGAACGCAACTTTATGCTTCGGACACTATAATGAATATCATAATTAGTGTGAACCGTATCCCTCATAATTGGTATTTCAATTCCTTCTTTTGTAAATATGCGAAGGCTATCGGACGCATTCATTATTTTAACATTATCTTCATATCCCTTGAGCAATGTTGCACAGCCTGAAGATATAATGAAAACAAATACGGTTAGTGTACATAAGATGGTCACTTTCATTGGTTTTATCCTTTTATTGTTGTTTGAAGGTGATCAATGCAACCCAACGGGATGGAACTACGTTGCATGACAACGTTGCAGCGGGTTGATTCAAAGTTTAAATTAAAAATGTGCTTTCATATCGTAAGTTGTATTTAGAAAACTCAACACTCAAAACTTTAGAGCGCAGGCGGTTGCGTGGTCGGCTTGAGTGACTGGTTAGGT
>JBFMDF010000370.1:0-2610 GCA_040753935.1 Bacteroidota bacterium
ACACGAGTGGAAGAACCGTAGCCGAGAATGTTGGGGTGAGACGGAGACCCGTTTTCATAGAATAACTGTTGGGAAAATAAAAGGTTGGGGCTAAGTACTAAAACAAAAAGATAAAGTAAAATTCGAAAGAGCGAATTATCCAAAGACGATGCTCAGGGTTGTTTGAAAATTTGCCGTTTTTAGCGAATTTTTGGGCTTTTTAAGCCGAAAACAACACTAATATAATATACGACTACCCTGAAACCAAGAGAAATTTTAATGGAGGAAGATGAATCACCTTGCGAGGTTCTTAGCTTTAGCAAGTATTATTTGGATATGTGCTATTTTCTACAGTTTTCCGCCATCCGATTGTTACCGCATTCGGATGGCGGGAGAGAGAGTTGTATTACTTCTTTGTCATCACAAATACCCCGTTCCAATCGTCCGGCGGTGGATTATCTAAAAAAAGCATTGAACGTTGGATGTAGAGATTGGAAACAATATCGTCTTTACGAATAGTGAGTGCCTGTTGAAATTGATCAATAGCGCTTTTCCATGCGCGTTTTTTGTACGCGTCAAGTCCATTGTGGTAGTATTCAAGAAAACGTTTTGTTGCCTCGGTTTGCACTTCTTCAGCAAGTGCAATGAGTTCGTAAATGCGGATTGGCTCGGTTTTGCCGACAACAACCACCAGGTCCATTTCACGCGAGAGTATTCTATCATGCACTTTACGGTACGTATGTTCACTCATCAACAGTCGCGTACCGTACTCTTTGTTCACTCCTTCAAGTCGTGAAGCAAGATTCACAGCATCACCGACTGCCGTGTAATTCAACCGTGCTTCCGCTCCCATATTGCCCACTACAGCTTTTCCTGTGTTGATACCAATACGTTGGTTTACTACCGGTCTGCCGTAGTGAATCCATTTCGTGTGCAGTGCAAGAAGTTTTCTCTGCATATCCAGTGCGGCCTTGCAGGCATGATACGCATGGTCAGGATCATCCAACGGCGCACCCCAAAATGCCATAATAGAATCGCCGATATATTTGTCTATCGTTCCGTACTCTTGAATGATCACATTGCTCATTTCCGTCAGATACGAGTTGAGCATACTGACGGTATTTTGTGGACCCATCTTCTCCGCCATGGACGTAAACCCTTCAATATCTGCAAACATGGTAGAGATTTCTCGTTCTTCGCCCCCCAATTTTACCAGCGACGGATTGTCGATAATTTGCCGAACCACTGCTTTATCAACATAACGCTCAAAGAGTCCTTTAATCTGCGCTTTCTGTCGTCCTTCGGTGGCGGCAGTATAACTCATCGCTGAAGCATAACAGAAGAACAACGCAAAGAGCGGTTCAATTAAGGTGTACGTTTCGCCGGTATTTTCAAATGCCGTGAACGCAAACCACAAATACCCTGCAATTAACAATGCCCCGATCGGTACACTCCAGCGCAGTTTCAACAGAATGGCAGCAATACTAACAATCAGCGCCATGATAACAACCAATGTCAATTGCGCGGCAAATGGTACCTGCGTAATGTATCGCCCCATCATGATCTGGTCATAGACGTTGGCATGGACAAAACAGTTGGGAGAAATTTCAGCAAGCGGCGTTGCATTATGATCGCCGATGGAACGAGCCGTCGGTCCAATAATGACAATTGCTCCATTGAACATCGAGAGCGTAGATTTATCCTGTTTCACAAACGCATCCAACACTTCTTGAAATGAAATTTGCTTAAACAGATCGTTTGAGCCGGCATAATCAACCTGCAAATACCCTTCCCGGTCCAGTGGTATTTCCAACTGTCCTGCTCGAACAAGCAGACCCAACGGTGTTTCTTCAACAGTAATCTTCTGAAGATCAACCTGTGCGGCGGCAAATGCCAGTGCGGCTCCGAATGTGGGATAGTAATCTCCAGCAAACTCTACAAAGAACGGAACCGACCGAATGATGCCGTCAATAGGATCAGGTTGTAGCAATATGTGCCCAACACCGGCGGCTAATTGCGCCAGTGAATCAAATGGCCGTTCGTCAATGTAGGTTGCACGAGGAAAAGGAAAGTGCATTCCATGGGTAGGAATAGAGTGTTGATGTAACGTTTGATAAGCTTCCTTGTCCATTGATCTCACCTCGCCGGCATTGTCGTCTGACGGAACAAAGGGACCGATGGCATGATACACGTTGGGGGCGTAGTTGTGAAACAGCAGGAATTGTGCATTCTGCGCTTGCGAAACGCTGTCTTGTTTCACTGTCGGAAAAATATCGTCAACACCAATTGCCACAGCGCCGTTCTGCGCAAGTATTGCTAACAATGTTCCGTACTTATCGCGCGGAATCGGGTAATCAAGTTCTTTCATCGTGTATTCGTCAATCTTGACGATGACAACATTCTTCGTATGCTCGCGCTCACCACGGGCACTCATCATAGCATCGTACGCTTTGCGTTCAAGGGATTGGAAAAATTCAAACTGGAATAGCCATGAAGCAAGCGCAACGGAAACAAGTGCAAACAGAATACCGATGAAGGATTTCACAAGTTGTTTGTTCATAACACATCCGTGTGTTGGTGGTAGAATGAGAAGTCAAAAAACAAGTTACCCTCCGATGTGGAGGGTAACTT
>JBFMDF010000371.1:0-2610 GCA_040753935.1 Bacteroidota bacterium
CAACACCAGTCAACTCATAATTGATGTCATCAATTGTAATACTGCCTCTGGCATAACGGACACCAAGTGTCGGCGACACAACATCCGATACAAGGAAGAGGAAATCTGCTCCTACCGCTCCAATTGCTGCGTTACCAGATTCGGCCAGTTGTCCAGAAATCAACAACTGGTCGGGTGTGTAATATTTTACTTCACCAACGGCGCTGGCAACAAGCCACTCATTCAACTGATAAGTTAACGAATATTGTCCTTCGCCCTGCACGCCGGCATCATAGGTTGTTGTCACAGAATCGGTAATATAGGTGTTCTGTTGCCGGTATCGAATTCGTGCCGTCAGTTGATGAGTGAATGTTCCTGTCTTCAACGAATACACTCCCAAAAGAATCGCTCGTGGTCCGGCTTGAAAAGTTTTTGTACCATTGAGTCGATCTTCGAATGAATAAGCGGCGGAAAGATCTATAGACAATCGGGCCGCTTTTGAATACGTAATGAAATCTATTCCAACATTTGCCGAAACTTCATCACCGGGGTCATAACTGATCGTTGCCGTGTTGATCGGCTCGTAAGTTCCTCTGTAAGCATACGATATTCCGAATCCGAAAACTAATCGTCGTGTCAGTGCCGATGCATACGCCATCCCACCATTAATGTTCAATCCCTGACCAAACACCGGAATGCGCAAACCAAGTGCCGTTTGAGAAATTTTTATTGATGTTTCTAATTCGCTATTCGTCAATTTTGTTTTTCCTGTCGGCAGGCTTGCACCTATTGTCATCCAGAATTTATCACCAGGTAAAGCGTATGACAGCGACACACGAGTATCAGCAACCCCCTGTAATTTCGACGTATCGGCTTTCGACATGCCGGCAGAACTTGCTACCGTCAACAGCATTCTGTTGGCAAGGGGTACCGCAATCAACAATGGAGCCGATTGCTGTGCTACCGTTCCATACTTGTTCAATGTGTAACTTTGTTGAACAGCACCAGTGGTGATACCCGCAGCTCCGCGAAATAATGACTTATCAGTATATCCCGGATTTGCAATTTGAGCGACAAGGGTATTCCACACCATTGCCCCGCATACCAGAACTGCCCAAATATGAAAATTACCCTGTTGAAATGTTGTATTGTTCATCACGAATTGAGACTACTTGATAAGTGTCATCTTCTTTACATTAATAAACTTTGGCGAACCATCATTGGAAACTGCTTCCAACCTGTAGTAATACACTCCGGTGGCAACAATGTTGCCGCCGTCATCAGTGCCGTCCCACTCGACCAAATACGTACCTATTTGCTGAAACTCATGCACCAACAACTTCACCCTCTGTCCCAGCATGTTGAATATCTCCAATTTAACATCCGAACTGTGAGCAATATTGTACCGAATTGAAGTCGATAGATTAAACGGATTAGGATAATTTTGATACAATGTGTAATCAAGCGGAACAATTGGAATTCCGTTGGTATTGGCTTCAACAAATTTCTGCGTGCCGATGATTAGTCGCAACTCTCTTCCGTACTCTTTCTTTTCCAACGTCAGAGTATGCGAAAGCGACTGAGTAACATCGTACACTCGTTCTTTCTTTTTATCGAGAATGAAAATTTTAAAATCGGAAGGAAGCGTGCCTATTTTTTTCAGCGAAAGAGTTACCGGCGTGTTGGAAATACCGGAGGCAAGTGTCATGTCCCACCATTGCCCATCGCGGGAAACAGCCCGGTAATCAGCTGCAAGTTTTTCTGAATTGCTGCGAATGGCTAATGAAAGATAATCTGTGGGAGAAGCAGGCGGCTCAGAAAAATCAAGGTGATCAATGCCGTTGGCGGCATCTTCTAACATACCAACGTAGTTGTGTACATCGGCAGATTTTTTCGACAGAGCAGAAATTTGAAGTTTCCACTCGGTCGGTTCAAGTCGAACAAGTGGCTCATCTTTTGACAAACTGGCGGTTGTTGTTATCGGTTCAGAACTGATTCTGATGAGTTTTTCTGTTTTCCCTCTGTTCTTCACAAAGTATCCTTTAAACGGCTGCATTGTTGATGTTGTTGTATCGAACTTACCGTCAACAAAAAACCACAGAATGTTTTCCACACTATCTTCTTTGAACGAATTCGCCCAACTGACTTCATAGGGAAACGGATTACCGATCATATTGTAACCGGGACGAAGAACGATGGTAAAATCTTCTTCGCTCCCTTTCACTTCAGTCGTGCCGAAATTGATTGTTGTCGGAAGTTTGGTAATTAACCAATATCCTTCACCACGTCGAATCGTCTTAAAATCTTTCGGGAATTCCCCATAGGCCCCTTTCTTTTCGTCCCATCTTCCAAACATACGCCACACAACATCATTCGGCGGTCCAAGATCTTTGAACAATGTTACTACTGAAGAATCGGCAAAATTGTACGGAATGCTGATCAGTTGATATGCCTCCTGCGGAGTCGGCTGAGGCAAACGCGCTGCAAGATTATCAACAAGACCGAAAATGTTCAACGCAAATCTCAGATTTTGTCCACCGAAAATACCGTACGGTTTTGTCGTATCCTCACGGTCACCGTTCCACCAGATGTCGTAGTCGCTAATGGCGATGATTTTCCCTTTACCGAGCA
>JBFMDF010000372.1:0-2586 GCA_040753935.1 Bacteroidota bacterium
AAGTAACATTATTAAGTCACGCCGCACGGAGCACCGTGAAGTGCGGTTTTTGTAATCAAGACAAGAAGAAAAGAGTAATACTATGGTAGTAAAAAAGAGCGTCCAAGTAGGAAATTATGCATTGGAGTTCGAAACCGGCAGGTTTGCCAAACAGGCAGACGGCGCCGTAATGATACGATATGCCGATACAATGGTACTTGCCACTGTGGTAGCGGCAAAAGAACCGAAAGAAGGAGCAGATTATTTTCCGCTGCAGGTTGAATTTCGTGAAAAGCTATCCGCCGCGGGTAAAATTCCCGGCGGGTTTTTGAAAAGAGAAGGAAAACCCTCTGATAAGGAAATTCTCTCTGCACGACTCATTGACCGCCCCATCAGACCAATGTTCCCTGATTCGTATAATTGTGAGACACAAATTATCGTAACAGTATTTTCCTCCGATCAACAGAACGATGCAGACGTTCTCGGTGCTTGCGCCGCCTCGGCTGCTTTGATGATTTCGGATTCTCCATTCGACGGACCGATTGGCGAAGTTCGAGTCGGAAGAGTGAACGGCCAATTTGTTTTAAATCCTACCTTCGACGAGCTTGAGAAGAGCGATATGGATGTTACTGTTGCAGGCACAGAATCATCTATCGTCATGGTAGAAGGGGAGGCAAATGAAATTTCTGAACAGGATATGCTCGATGCGCTAGCATTCGGACATGAAGCGATTAAAAAGATCTGTCAGGTTCAGCGCGAACTCGCTCAAGAAGTCGGCAAACCGAAACGAGTTGTTACTCCAAAAGAAATTCCTGCCGAACTTATCGCTGATGTTGAATCGCTTGCCACAGAAAAAATCCGCTCTGCAGCGCATACTGTTCTTACCAAAGATCAACGCAACGCGCAACGAAGTGAAATTGAATCTTTAGTACTTGAAACATTAAAAGAAAAATATCCGGAACAAGAATTAGTTATTAAAGATATTCTTCACTCCATTGAAAAACGCGAAATGCGCAAGATGATCCTTTCTGAAGGAAAGCGACTTGATGGACGGGGGTTAAAAGATATTCGACCAATTTCTATTGAAATCGGCTTACTTCCACGCGCACATGGTTCTGCACTGTTTACCCGCGGAGAAACTCAATCGCTTACAACGGTTACACTCGGCACCAAAGAGGATGAACAAATCATCGATGGATTAATTCAGGAAGAACCGAGACGGTTTATGCTGCACTACAATTTCCCGCCATTTTCGGTAGGCGAAATTGGCAGATTAATTACCGGCAGACGGGAAATTGGACATGGAAACCTGGCAGAGCGTGCGTTGAAGAATCTTGTTGCGAGCGAAAAGGAATTTCCTTACACGATACGTGTTGTTTCAGATATTTTGGAGTCTAACGGTTCGTCGTCGATGGCGACCGTATGCGCAGGATCTTTGGCGCTGTTTGATGCCGGCGTTCCGCTCAAAAAAGCATGCGCCGGTATTGCTATGGGTCTTGTAAAAGAAGGTGACAGCGTTGCTATCTTGAGCGATATTCTTGGTGATGAAGACCATCTTGGCGATATGGATTTTAAAGTGGCGGGAACAGTTGATGGCATTACAGGTTTTCAAATGGATATTAAAATTCAAGGAATTACTCTTGAGTTGATGAAAACTGCCCTTGAGCAAGCACGTGAAGGGCGTTTGCACAAACTCGAGAAAATGAATGCAGTCATCGATAGACCAAAACCTGAATTAAGTAAGTATGCGCCTCGATTTACTTCGTTGAAAATACCGACCGATCTTATTGGAGCAGTCATTGGTCCCGGCGGAAAAATGATTCGCAGCATTGTTTCAGATTCCGGTGCGGAATCAATTAATATCGAAGATGACGGAACTATTCAAATTGCTGCTACTTCCAAAGAAGCAAGTGACAAAGCGATGGAGTTAATCAATTCCATTGTAGCCGTACCAGAAGTCGGAAAAACATACAAAGCAACAGTAAAGCGAATTATGGACTTTGGCGCATTTGCCGAAATTCTTCCCGGAAAGGAAGGATTGATTCACATCTCTCAACTTGATACAAAACGCGTTACAAAAGTTGCCGACGTTGTGAAAGTAGGCGATGTAATCGATGTGAAACTTGTAGAGATTGACGAAAAGGGAAGATTGAATTTAAGTCGCAAAGCATTGTTGATGCAGGAAAAAGAACATCACCCTAAACCTCATCAGTCGAATTAAAAACAAACAAAAATCCCCAACATCAATTGGGGATTTTTGTTTAGCAAAAAGTTTATTGCCACATGGAACGCATTGTTTCTACAGCACGCTCGTTGCACGGTGAAATTACTGTACCCGGAGATAAATCAATCTCCCATCGGGCAGTAATGATCGGCGCAATTTCGAATGGAGTGTCAGAAATTTCCGGTTTTTTAAATGCTGCAGATCCCCTCAGTACGCTATCCTGCTTTCATCAGTTAGGAATTCAGCACACCGTTGAAAAAGATAAACTGCTTATTTATGGAAAAGGTTTGTACGGACTTCACCAGCCAACTTCAGTGCTCGATGCAGGAAACTCAGGTACTACGATTCGTTTAATGTCGGGAATATTGGCTGGACAAAACTTT
>JBFMDF010000373.1:0-2579 GCA_040753935.1 Bacteroidota bacterium
GTGCACGACGTATTCAACGTTTTCTCTCACAGCCATTCCACGTCGCTGAACAATTTACCGGAATTACCGGTCGCTATGTGAAGTTGAAAGACACGATTGAAGGCTTTAAGATGATCATCGAAGGGAAATGCGACGACATTCCCGAGCAAGCGTTCTTAATGTGCGGCGGAATTGAAGACGTGTTTGAAAAAGCAAAACAACTGCAAGCAGCATAATGAAATCTTAAAGTTTACTGCAGAATGAACAAGAATTTCCACCTAGATATTGTTACCCCCACACGCACGGTGTACTCCAGCGAGGTGCAAAGTTTCACCGCACCGGGAGTTGTAGGTAGTTTTCAAGTGTTGTTCAACCACGCTCCTTTGCTGTCAACCATCGGTGTTGGGGAAGTGAAGGTAATAGAAGCAGACGGTACAAAACAATATTTTGCTACCAGCGGCGGATTTGTTGAAGTGAAATCAAATAAGGTTATACTTCTTGCAGAATCTGCCGAACGTTCTCATGAAATTGATGTTGTCCGTGCAGAAAAATCTAGACAGCGTGCACAGGAACGATTAACAAACAAGAACAAAGACATCGATGTCGAACGTGCACAGGCGTCTCTTTCGCGTGCACTCAATCGTTTGAAAGTCGCTGCAAAATAATGTTGTTCGTGTACTACACACTGCCCACATGAGATTTTCTTTTGTGGGCTTTTTTATTTTTTTGCTTCTTCTTTCAGTTCACAGTACATTCATATCCGACAATGCGTCCGACATTTGCTGAAATAAACCTGCGTGCAATCAATACAAACTTGCGAAATATTCGTAAAAAGATTGGACGTCGTCCGCTGATTATGGCGGTAGTGAAAGCAAATGCCTATGGTCATGGAATGATTCCGGTTGTATCGTCTATCTTGAAACAGAACACGGCACAATATTTTGGCGTAGCTATTGTTGAAGAGGGGATAGAATTGCGTACAGCGTTTCCGCATATTCCTATTCATGTCTTCACCGCACCGCTTCGTCAGCAGTTAGAACTCTTCGTCCGCTATGCGCTTGAACCGACTCTGTGCGATTTACAAATCGCAAAACAATTGAATGCTATTGCACTACGATTAGGGAAAAAAGTTTCTGTTCATGTGAAAGTTGATACCGGTATGGGGCGCATTGGTATATCACCTGAAGAAACAGTACAATTTGTTCGGACAATTTCAACAATGTCCAACATTACGATACAAGGCATTTACACCCATTTTGCCACCTCCGATGAATGGGATTTGTCCTTTGCAAACAAACAATTGACTGTTTTTCGTCGCGTGGTAACGCAGCTAGAACTGGACGGTTTTCATGTTCCACTTGTTCATTGTGCCAACAGCGGGGCGATCATGCAGTTATCCCAATCGTACTTCGATATGGTGCGTCCGGGAATTATGATGTACGGCTACACGCCGTCAAGAGAAACAAGAAAAACTATCCCATTGCAGCCGGCGTTGTCATTAAAAGGAACCGTTGGATTTATCAAACGGGTAAAAAAAGGAACAAGCATCAGTTACGGTCGGCGGTATACGACCAACCGTGAAACAACTATTGTCAGCGTTACGCTCGGTTATGCCGATGGATATTTTAGAGGATTGACGAACAAAGCATCAGCATTGATTCGTGGAAAAAGATTTCCCGTTGTCGGTACCGTCTGTATGGATCAAGTCATGATAGACGTTGGGAATGAACAGGTGCAAGTTGGGGACGAAGTAGTATTTATCGGCAGCAGCGGAACAAAAAAGATTACCGGTTGGGATATCGCTGAGGCGGTTGGCACTATTCCCTATGAAGTAACTTGTGCTGTCTCTTCACGTGTTCCAAGAAAGTATATCAATGCAAAATAACGAAGAATATTTATTGCGAGTATTATATCGTACCTCTGAAGGGTTGCAGGATAGTCTTATTCCGTCGCATGGTGCGAAACTGAAGAGATTGATTGACAAATTAAAAGGTTCAGCATCACTCAGTCAGGAAATCCGTACATTAATACACGTGCAGGGATTCGGTAAGTGTGCCTTGGCGATGCAATGGTTGCTGGAACGAGTACAGCACACCGGCGAAGATTTCTCGCCGGAACAATTTGAGAGTGATGTGCTATTCCTTAATGAGAAATTATTCGAGGCATTTCTCAACCAGCCGTTTGATATGCCGGATTTTGCTTCGACACAACAAACCGAAGTAGTTGCTCGTCCTGTGCAAGAAATTCAAATGTCTGATGAGGAATTTTTTCCAGCGTCAAGCAGTACAGCGGAAGAAGGAATAAGTTCTCCTACCGAACAATCAATTCAGGAATCGTTAACGACGGCAACTCCGTTCACTGTTGAGACGTACGAATCCGCCCTACTGTCTGCACCGCTCGAACAATCATCATCGAACAACGAAAGTCCATCTCTTGCTGATGCGATGGATGCTGAATTATACGAATCCATGCAACGATTGTCGCAGAATATTCTTGATTTTCGGGATAAGGCACCGAGTGAACGCGCCATTGCAACAGCGGTTATCCGTGTAACCGCCCGCGCTGGTGCAGAATTAGCAAACGCTGCCGCCAATGTTTTT
>JBFMDF010000374.1:0-2571 GCA_040753935.1 Bacteroidota bacterium
ACAAAATTACGAAAGCGTTTGTCTCTTCTCACCCAACGGTACGCTCCTTCTCTCCACCGATTCTACCAAAAAGCAAGTCGATAGCACCACATACGCAAGAGTACAACACACTGCACAAGAAAACAATATCTTCATCACCAATTTCCTTTACAATACTTCTGACAGAAAAATTTATATGGATATTCTCGTGCCAATCAAAACACAGGGAGTATCTTCCTCGGCAGTACTGGTCTTGAGAGTAAATCCTGAAAATGAATTATACCAACTGATCAAGTGGTGGCCCGTTGCAACCAAAACACATGAAACGGCCATCATCCAAAAAGAAGGGGACAGCATTGTTTACATCGGCTACCAATTTGTAACTAAACAAGGAACATTGTACAAACGCTCGCTCACCGATACAACCCTGCCGGCGGTAAAGGCAGTTCTTGGCAATGAAGGAGAAATCGAGGGAACAGATTACCGTGGCAAGCAGGTGTTGGCAAGCATTCACAACATTCCCAATTCACCATGGTACCTCATTGCAAAGGTAGATAGTGACGAAGTATTTCAGGAATTGTATTACCGCAGAACCATCATCATTCTTGTTGCTTTGCTTCTTATCATCGCTTCCACAGGAACACTGGGACTGCTGTTATACTACCGTCAGCGCAATTTATACAGAGAGCGACTAGAAGCTGAATCCATTCTCCGCCAAACGTACGAAGAATTCCGTACAACATTGTATAGCATCGGCGACGGCGTCATCACAACCGATGCACAAGGTAGAATTCGCCAGATGAATGCTATTGCAGAACAATTGACCGGGTGGAAGGAACACGATGCATACGGAAAACCCATTGAAGAGGTCTTTATCTTAAAAAACGAAGAGACCGGAAAGCCGGCGCAAAATCCTGTTCAGCGCGTGATTCGTGAAGGAACCGTTGTCGGTTTGGCAAACCATACAGTGTTGGTAACAAAGGATGGTACGCACCGCCCCATTGCAGACAGTGGTGCACCGATTGCTGACCCGACAACGAAAGTACTTTCAGGCGTCGTGCTCGTGTTCCGCGATCAAACTCAAGAGCGGCAGAAGCAAAATGCTCTACAAAAGAGCGAAGCGTTATTGCGCGAATCTCAACAACAAGCTCACATCGGTTCGTACGAATTGGATATTCCCTTCGGGGGGTGGACAAGTTCGGCAGCTCTTGATGAAATTTTTGGTATCTCCCCTTCCTACCCAAAAACGGTTGAAGGATGGAGTGCACTTGTTCACCCCGACGATCGTGAAATGATGGTACAGTATCTCCAAAATGACGTCGTCGCCGCTCGTGGAAAATTTAACCGTGAATATCGTATTATTCGTCAATCCGATCAACAGACACGGTGGGTGCACGGTCTGGGTAGATTAGTGTTGGATGAGAGCGGCACGCCCGTAAAAATGCTTGGCACCATTCAGGACATCACTGAACGAAAATTATATGAGTTGAAATTACAAGAAAGCGTAACAAGTTATCGCCGCTTATTCAACAACGTACAGGATGCAATGTATATTCAAGATAGAGAAGGACGTTTTCTGGATGTGAATGACGGCGCCGTAGCAATGTATGGTTATCCGCGCGAATTCTTTATCGGGAAAACCCCTGACGTATTGAGCGCTCCGGGGAAAAATGACATAAACAGCATCGCCAAAAAAATTCATGAAGCATTTGAAGGAAAACCTCAACAATTCGAATTTTGGGGAAAGAAAGCAACGGGTGAAATCTTCCCAAAAGAGGTGCGACTGTTTAAGAGCGTCTATTTTGGACAGGATGTCGTTCTTGCTATTGCGCAAGATATTTCCAAACGGAAGCAAGACGAAGAGATATTTCGGGCAAGCGAAGAGCGCTACCGAAAACTGATTGATGCATCGCCGGACGCTATTACCATTACCGATATAAACGGGAATATTTTGTTCATGTCTGAGAGAACCATTGATCTCTTTGGCGGTTCCCCTCATAAATCGTACATCGGCATGAATGTGCTGAATTGGATCGCACCGCAACACCGCGAAAAAGCCCTCAAAGGAATTCAGGATGTCTTTGCCGGTGTGCCGAACACCGATAATCAATACAAACTTCTGCGCGAAGATGGCTCAACGTGCTACAGTGAAATTAACGCTGCGCCGTTGACAGACGCCAACGGCGTTCCTGAGGGAATGGTAATGCTCATCAGAGATATTAGCAACAGAAAGCGCGCGGAAGAATTTCTGCGGAAATTTTCACTCGCCATTGAACAAAGTCCTGCTTCCGTCATCATCACCGATAACAATGGTGCAATCGAATACGTCAATAAAAAATTTACCGATCTCACCGGATACACGCTGGAGGAAGTATTGGGAAAAAATCCACGAATACTAAAATCCGGCCTCACTCCCGAAACAACGTACAAAGAAATGTGGAACCGATTGCATGAAGGGAAAGAATGGAAAGGAATCTTCTGTAACAAGAAAAAAAACGGCGAACTCTATTGGGAAGAAGCGCTCATCACCCCGTTGTACGACGATGAAGGTACACTGGTTAACTATGTTGCGCTGAAAGAAGATATTACCCT
>JBFMDF010000375.1:0-2562 GCA_040753935.1 Bacteroidota bacterium
AACATCGTCGCGGAAAGATGCCATGAAGGAAACGATCGTTTCTCGCTGTCAACAGATTCAATGCTCACTATTGACGAAGGAGGATATTACCAATGCGTTAATCACTCGGGAGAAAATTGATTCATCTCGAGCGATGTTGATTGCCAGTCTTGCCGGAGGTAGTTATACGCAGGCACTTGAATTACTCAATAACGATCTTCAAACATATCGCGATAGTGTTGTCTCATTTCTCAGGGCGGCATTAAGTGCATATCCCTCAAAAATTTTTGACGACCATGATGAATACATTTCGGGCAACAGAAAAGCGGAGGCTGAACAGCTGTTACGAATGCTCCATGTGTGGATGAGAGATGCACTGGTGTTGCGGGAAGGTTCTGCATTGGTGTTCAATATTGACCAGGAGAAAGATTTGACAAGTTTTGTCGGAAAGTTCAGTCAAAAAAATCTTGAAGCCTGCATTGCGGCAGTCGAACGGGCACTCGAACTTCTCCGAAGAAATGTGTATCTTCCGTTAGTCATGCTCTCATTAACGGTTCATCTGAGAAGAATTTTGAATGGAAAATAAGTTTAAAAGAATTTTAGTAACCGCCGCCTTGCCGTATGCCAATGGTGTCATTCATTTGGGGCACCTGGCGGGGTGTTATCTTCCTGCCGATATCTATGTACGCTATCAGCGCCTGCAACATCGCGACGTCGTATTCATCTGTGGTTCGGATGAACATGGGGTTGCTATTACCATTTCTGCAGACAAAGAAAAATCTACTCCGTGGGAAATCATCAACAAGTTCCATGCGCTCAACAAAGAAGCCTTCGAGCGCTTTGGAATGAGTTTCGACAATTACTCACGCACTTCACTTCCGATTCATCATGAAACTTCAAAAGAATTTTTTCTCGACTTGTTGAAGAAGGGATTTTTGACAACGAAAGAGGAGGAACAATTCTTTGATTCGGATGCAAATATGTTTTTGCCGGACAGATACGTGGAAGGTGAATGCCCAAATTGTGGATACGACAAAGCGCGCGGCGATCAATGCGACAATTGCGGTAAGTACTACAATCAGTTGGATTTAAAGAATCCACGAAGCCTCATTAGTGGGAAAACGCCGACAGTGAAAAAGACGAAACATTGGTATTTCAGGCTTGGTGCTTTTCAACAGCAATTAGAAGCGTATGTAGCAAAACACGAACACGATTGGAAAGACAATGTGCTACAGCAAACGCGCAGTTGGTTAAAAGAAGGTCTGCAAGACCGTGCCGTTACCCGTGATTTAACCTGGGGAATTCCTGTTCCGCTTGATGACGCAAAAGGAAAGGTTATCTACGTTTGGCTTGAAGCAGTCCTCGGTTATATTTCTGCCACAAAGGAGTGGGCGCAGAAAATCAATCAACCGGAAAGATGGAAAGAATACTGGTGCGATGAGGGAACGCGGTACATCGCTTTTCTCGGCAAAGATAACATTGTCTTTCACACCATTGTCTTTCCTGCGGAGTTGATGGCAGCAGGCGGGTACATTTTACCGGATAATGTGCCGGCGAACGAATTTTACAATCTTGAAGGAGAAAAATTTTCGAAAAGTCGCGGGCATACAATAGATTTACTCGATGTGCTCAAACGGTATCCGGCTGACTTGTTCCGCTACACCATTGCATCAAACTTACCGGAAAACAAAGACACCGATTTCTACTGGAAAGATTTTCAGGCAAAGACAAACAATGAACTTGCCGATATTTTTGGTAATTTTATCAATCGTACGCTTTCCTTTGTCGCAAAAAATTTTGGAAATACAGTTTCCAAACGTGGTGCGCTATCGCATCTTGACAAAGAGATGATTGACTACATTGAAAAATCGCCTGCTGCAATTGGTGATTTGATTGAACGATTTAAATTTCGCGACGCAACGATGGAAATGATGAACGTTGCGCGCACCGCAAACAAATATTTCAACGACAGCCAGCCGTGGAAAACACTGAAGAGCGATCCTGAACAATGTGCAACAACGCTGAACATCTGCCTGAACATTGTTCGGTCGCTTGCTATTCTGTTCTCTCCGGTCATTCCCCATACATCAGAAAAAGTATGGAAATTTTTGAACATCAGTACTCCCTTGAAAAATGAACAGTGGGAGAGTGCCGGTGAATTACTACTAACGGAAGGGCACCCACTGGGACAATCGGAAATCCTCTTCACAAAATTGGAGGATGATGTTATCAACCAAGAATTAGCAAAATTGCGGCAGGAAACGGTAATGCAAACCGAGTCCGCTCAACCACTACATCGTGCGCCGCTTAAACCGCAGATTACTTATGATGATTTTGCGAAGATTGATTTCCGCACGGCAAAAGTTCTTTCTGCAGAGCGAGTACCGAAGTCGAAAAAATTATTGAAGCTACAGATTGATCTCGGATTTGAACAACGGCAGATTGTGGCAGGTATTGCTGAAAAAGTAACTGCTGACGAGATTATTGGAAAAACGATTATTGTTGTTGCTAATCTTGCACCTGCAACATTAATGGGTGTTGAATCAAACGGCATGTTGCTTGCTACTGCCGCAGACGGCGAGA
>JBFMDF010000376.1:0-2560 GCA_040753935.1 Bacteroidota bacterium
TCGGTTGGCGAGAAAATTGCCGTTCTTTATGGAGTCACGAAAGACCGGCGCAAAGCCGACAAAACTCAACACTTGGTTACTTCCCAGTGAAGAAGGATACAGTGAAGCACGCTGGGAATCTTCATTCAGCCGGACAGTAAAAGCGGCAGAGTACGAATACGTTACATCATAATAGCGGATCAAGTAGGGCACAGCGGTAAAATCGGTTACGTCTGCCTGATAGTTTTTCGCCGGCAACGCTTCGAACGGCACATAGTGAAGCACGCCATCCGGTGCTACAATTAAACGTCTTTTCCCCGAAAGGATTTTTTCAAATGGCTTTATCAATGCGGTGTACAACTGTTTTCCTGTGGTATAGTATGTTTCGGGCTCGACTTTTTTCAGCGATGACACAAACTGTTCAGCAACCATAGAGACATTTGCAGGACGCGGAATAACCACAGCGGCAATATTATCGTTAGAAAGCGCAAAGGCAAACAGCGAAGAACTATCCCCCATGTATTCGATCAATACGTCATCCTTTCCCAACCGTCGGCGAATGTCAGATACCGTCAACCGATACTTCGCATATTTCAATTCGTAGTACCGTGGATATTGCTTCTCCAAATACTCAACAAACTGCTGATGCCGTGTTTTTGCATCAAAGAACTTCGCCTGCACCGTTCGGTAGGCTTCACTTTGGTCTGCTGTTTTCTGCAATTGGGTTTCCTGTGCAACAATGGAAGCAAGCAGTTCATTCTCTTGCTGCAAGAGCGAATCGGGTATTCCGGCAAAGCGCTTTGCTTCCTGATCAAACAGTTGTTCCAACAGCGCATTGGCTTTGCTTCTGTCGGCAATCAACAATGCTTGTTCCTGATACGCCGATTCTTTCGTCAGTTGATACAACTGCAATGCCGCGCGGCAAGCATGTGTGTACAACGTGCGATTCTGTTCTGCCAGTATGAATTTTGATGCGTCTGCCGAGTATTGCCGACGCACGTCGTCAACAAGATCAATCGAGGTTATATACCACTGCAATGCCTGCGACAGATCCGACACATGCTTGCGTTCACGGTATTGTGCTTCGTACACTTCGGCAAGATGTGCCGCCAAACGATACGCTTCTTTTTTATAGGGGGTGTTTCGCGCTTCCTTCACCATCTCGCCGGATGCCGAACCGTCAACGCCGTTAAGAATTGCCATAGCAGCGCGGTACGCTTGAAGCGCTTCGGCATAGCGCTGCCGACTTTGATAGTATTCTCCAAAACGTTCCTTCACCATCGCTTTCAACGGCGCTATGGATACTGTCGATTGCGATTCCGCTTTTTCTGCAAGCAAAAGATGTGCATACGATGAATCCGTCATCCTCATCTTTTGATACACATTCGATAGTGCAAGATGCAGTGAGACAATATCGTTGAACGATTCTCGCTTTGTTACCTTCTTGCGAATTGTCAATGCTTTGTGATAATATTCAATTGCTTTTCTGAATTCCTTCCGATCAACATAGACACCGGCCGCCAGTTCGTATAACAATCCCGTCTGCGGATGATCGGCTCCGTACGATTTTTCTGCAAGTGAAATTCCTTTCAACGAGTACTCCAACGCTCGTTCGTGATTTCCCAACATTCGATAGATATCTGCGAGTTTGTTGTAGAGAATGGCTTGCGCGGTAAGTGAGTAAGGTATTTTTTCCAGCGCTAACGAGAGCGAGCGCTCAGTATATTCTTTTGCCTTTTCCAAATCTCCCAATGTTGTGTATATTTCGCCGAGTTTATGTAAGACACCAACAAGGTTAGAATGTTCGGACAAGCGAAGTTGTGAGTACAACTCAACGGCGCGTTTACCGTGCTCGATGGCTTTATTATATTGACCCAAGTCAGTTAAAACCGACATTAAGTATGTATGACAATACGCCTCGTCGGCGCTGAGCAACCGGTTGTTCACTTCTAATATGTGAAGGGCGTTACTGTAGGACTGAAGCGCCGAGTGAAAATCGTTCTTCTTATGGTAATTATATCCAAATGACATATACACACGCGATAACGAAAGATGTTCGGCGCCATATAGTTGCTCACGGATGCGTTTAACTTTTTCTAAGTTGTTTAGCACTAAATCATAATATCCCTGAATGTGATAAATATGACTCATCGTGTAGAACACTGAGGCAGTTTCTTCGCTCTGTTCGAATTCTAATGATGGATAAGTTTTAAATAATGTTCGTATAATATCAAGCGCTTCATCATACTTTTCAAAAGTGGAAAGAAGGTAACTTTTCAACACCTGAACTCTTACTTCATCTGAAAAAGAGACATCGTGAGTTTTATCGATCTGGTTTTCGATTTGAATAATTTTTTCATACGCTTGCGAATGCCAACCCATTCCAATGTACGCTTCAGCAATTCCACGCTCTGCGCTAATGAACTCTTTCCACACATTATTCTTTTTCCACAGTTCAGATGAACGTTGAAAATAATGAAGAGCGCTATCGAACGACGAACGTTCAAGATGAGAAATGCCCTTTCCATACCATCCCCGTGCGGCAAGCGTATCTACTTCCGAAACCTGCGCAACCGCTATT
>JBFMDF010000377.1:0-2540 GCA_040753935.1 Bacteroidota bacterium
CAGATGGACAAGATGAGCAATCATTTGTTCCACCGATGAGCGTTTCCATTCAGAAAGCAAAGCATACCGTCCGGTTGATTAAACGGAAAGACAAAAGCTATTACGATGTTCTACGAGCAAAACTATTATGGGGGAGAGATATTCGATTAAAGGATGCGACAAAGGAATGATGAGAAGAACCATAGTTGCTCTACTGTTGTGTATTGCCGGCTGTTCTACCCACCAATCATACACCCTCGACGTTGAAGAGTCCGGTACAGTTGTAGTTTGCGGAGAATTTGATCGCTCTCTGCTGTTAAATGACGAACGACTGAACAGTTGGTATCAACCTCGCTATGATGACTATGCAGTTGATACTTCACTGATTTCTTTTATTCAGCAATACTCAAAGAATATTCGTTACATCGTCATTGCCGGTACGTGGTGCAGTGATTCGAAAAGAGAAATACCGCATTTGTTGAAAATTCTTGATGCCGCAAAAGTTTCACCTCAGCAACTTTGGCTGTTCGGAGTAGACCGCACAAAAACAAGCAATGACGGCACAACGCAAAAATATCTCATTACCAACGTTCCGACAATAATTCTTGAGAAAGAAGGAAAGGAAATAGGAAGAATTACGGAACATCCTGAAGGAACGCTCGAACAAGATATTGCGAAGATATTGTCAGCATTGCCGTAGGACAAGATGAAATCTTGTCCTGCAATTGAGACTGTTACGGTATTGTATCGGTAGCTCCCTCCAGTATCCACTGTTTTAATCCGCGAATGTGATTGGCGTTTAATGACCGTTGAGGCGGCATACGAGGTGAACCGGGCCTTCCTTCAATTGTCCACACTAACCTGCTGAGTGAAGTATCGTGGGGAATAATTACTCCAAACTTGCTGTTGACTGCAGCTGAGTAATATGAGAGGTCAAGATCATCTGCTTTTGTTTTTGTGTCGTGGCACTCGCTTGTGGCGCAGGCAACATTAAACAGCGGCTGTACATGTCGGTTGTAACTAATGTTTGATTCGGGGAACACAATCTTGTCGAGTGAATCGTCTGGTTTGGTAATCTTGTCACAAGAGGCAAAGCACACCATCGTGATACCAAGAACTACGACACCATAAACTAAGTACTTCATTACTCTTCCGCTTCTTTAATTCTATGTTCAATTGCCGCTGAAATTTTCTTCTGCTTCCGTGCTGCATCAATGAGTACATCGCGATCAATGACGTGTAGTTGTGTAATGGCAGAGTCGGGCAATTCAATGCCGAAATATTTTTTCGATTGTGCGGCAACGTAATTGTTGGTTACGATGGTATACCACTTCGTGTCATTGACCAACTGCTTTCCGATTTTCAGATTGTGTAGAATTTTTTTCCCGTCAACAATCCGATACACATAGGTAAGTCCGGAAACCTGACAGAAATCATCTCTCAGTGACAACTGATGTTCAATCATCGAACGAAGTGTTTTGCCGTTGACAGAAAAAGTTACCAGTGTATTCCCGAATGGACTCAATTCCCAAAAATCGCGAACGGTGATTTTACCCGATAGAAGGTCTTTCCGGATTCCACCGCTGTTCTGGAATGCAATATCGGTTTTAGCATACGTTCTCATCGCATCAGAAATCCAGTTGCCGATGTTACTTTCTTCGTTGCCGGCTCTTTTCAAATCAACGGTTGCTTCGGCAATCACTTCATTCAAACTTGCATCGGCAAGTTTTTCAAGGTCGTTGACAACCGATGCAACGATTGGGTCGGGTGTGACATCAGCGGTGCGGCATTCAATCAATTCGCCGCGTGATTGAACAACAGTATCTTTTAACGCATCCACAACAATGTCAAGTTTGCCGAGCCAGCGTCCGCGCGAACCTGCTTGTACGATGACAATTCCATTTACATATTTTGGTCTGAAGAGCGGGGTATGGCTATGTCCACCGACAATGATATCAAGATCGGGGCATTGTGTTGCCAGAATGCTGTCTTCAATCACACCTTGATGTGTGAGTGCGATGATAATATCGGCTCCATTTTTTTTCAATTCAGGAATGAGTTCATTCACTACTGAAGCGGGAGATCGTACTTCCAAGCGCTCCACATTTGCTGGAAGTGACAACGTCGGTAATTCGGTCGTCATAACACCGATGATGCCTAGTTTGAGTGAACCGATGTGCTGAATTGTATATCGCTTGACGAAAGAAGAATTGGTTTGTGTATCGTACACATTAGCCGACACGATGGGGAAAGTTGCTTTCTGCAATATTTCTGCGAGCGATGTTCTGCCGTAGTCAAATTCATGATTGCCGAGTGTCATCGCATGCGGTTTTAACAAGTTCAGCAACTGAATTTGTGATGCTCCTTTGGTAATGGTGGAGATCGGACTTCCCTGAAAATCATCGCCCGCATTCAAAACAATAGTAGCCGAATCTCCCATGTAATATCGTTGGAGATATGCGGCGAGAGTGGCGCTCCCTCCAACGAGGAAGGTTGTATCGCTATCTGTCGCCTTGCTTTTTGTTTTTACCTGGAACGGGAGGTTCTGCGTATGGAAATCG
>JBFMDF010000378.1:0-2516 GCA_040753935.1 Bacteroidota bacterium
TACTATGCGGCAATCAAAGAAACGAATGTTTCCACCTCCATTTTAGTCCAATACACTGCCCCCATTATGGTGATGGTGTATGTTACGGTAGTGCAGAAAGAAAAATTGACTGTCGCAAAACTATCTGCGCTCCTGCTTTCGGTGGGAGGAATTTTTCTCGCTATCCGCGCGTACGATCCCGCGGTGCTTCAAGGAACAGGCTATGGCATTACGTTGGCGCTACTTGCGGCGGTCTCGTTTTCTATTTTCAACATCAGCGGGAAAAAACTAACACAGCGTTACACCGTGTGGACGGGGTTAATTTATTTGTTCGGAACGGCTGCGTTGTTCTGGAGTTTTATCAATACACCGCTTGATATTGTTCGTGCCAACTACACGGCTGAGGATTGGGGAGTGTTTGCAACCATTGCTGTTATTTCTATTCTACTGCCGTACTCGTTGTACTACTACGGCTTGCACCACATTCAATCGAGCAAAGCAATTATCATCAGCACATTAGAACCGGTCGTTGCAATTGTTTCTGAATGGCTTTTTTTGGGTGGTACAATGAGTGCAATCCAAGTTGTTGGTGCAGGACTTGTCATCAGCGCTATCGTGGTATTGCAACGAACATCAAAAGAACGAACGCCGATAGTGGTTCAAGAATAATGGATGATGCCGGAAGATTAACGTTAGGTCGTAATGAAATCTGAACGAAGAAAAAATAAAATTATCAAAGTACTTTCCCAACGCCAACCGGATTTAACGCTCGTCATGGAAAACATCCACGACCCGCACAACGTCAGCGCTATGCTGCGCTCTGCAGATGCGGTTGGGATTCATCAAGTCAATCTTGTGTACACCACACAAAAATTTCCGAGAATCGGTAGTAAAAGTTCTTCGAGCGCCAACAAATGGATTGAACGAAGAAAATTTGCTTCAATTCATGAGTGCTACACACAGCTTCGCACAGAAGGATTTCGCATACTGGCAACGCGGTTGGATGATTCTGCGCAACAACTGTACGAAGTTGATTTCACCGTCCCTACAGCAATCGTCTTTGGAAATGAACATTCCGGCGTTACCGACGAGGCGGCATCGCTTGCCGATGCAACGGTGTACATTCCAATGATGGGAATGATTCAGAGTTTGAATGTGTCTGTTGCGTGTGCAGTAACAATTTATGAAGCGTTGCGGCAACGGCTACAGAAGAAAATGTACAACTCACCGCGTTTCAATAGAGAAATACTGGACACGTTAATTCACGATTGGCTCAAGAAGTAAGTTCGAAGCGAAAGCGCCACCATCGTATTTTGAATCAGTAAAGCAAGAAACACCAACAACGGCCATCCGACAACAATCCACATCCATCCTAACAAAATTGTTGCCAACAATACGATGGAAGAGATACACAACGCCGGCAACAACTCCTTCCAATTTACCGACAGAATGTTCAACAGACGGGATATGTTGAAGCAGGTCAGAAAACGTTCCTCTTTTGCATACGCAAGAAGAACAATAGGATGAAGCGTTGTGTGCAGAATAAAGTAAAGAATGGCAGTCTGAACCGAGATAACTTCACATCCTGCCAGATGTAATAGTAAGGTTGCTGTAGCATAGTAGAGAACCAATGCCAAAGAAACTTTCCATCCCGTTTTGAAAATAGATTTCGAGTTTCGCCAGTACGGAAGCACATGCGAACCATTCATCACCGTTCGTATATACTCCACCATAAATCCGTTAATCATAACAATGGGAAACAGCAGGAGTACGCAACACGTGTAGAAACCACCAACCAACACCTTGTTAAACCAATCATCGTTGGAAAAGATGAGAGCAACTGCTTCAATGAGGTTTTTCATCTATTTTGGTATCCGTCGTCCGTAGTGATTGGAGTGTGCTTTGCGTTCAAAGTAGTGGTACGTTTCTTTTGAAATTGCCGTGATAATGTTCGGACCATCGGCATCATGCAAAAGCATTTTTGTCATCACGCAGATGATGTATGGCTTGTTTTCAAGATACACGATACCTGCATCAACCCGCACACCTTCAATATCGCCCCCCTTGTTTGCAATCTCAACATCAGCCGGAATGCCGCGTTTCAAAGCTCCGTCCTTTTCTAATTTTAGAATTGCCAGCATATCATTGCACGCTTGTGAATTCACCAGTGTGCCATTGTACATCTTTTCGAGAATGGTAAGCAGATCTTTTGGGGTGCTGATGTTTTCGCGTCCTTCTTTTGCGGCCTGGTAGTCCATCATTCGTCGTTGAAGTTTTGTTTGTGTGGCGCCGATAGCAATAAGTGTCTTGTTCACGTTTTCCATCCCTACCAGATCAATCAATAGATTTGTTGCCGAATTATCACTGAGATTGATCATCAGTACACAATAATCCCGAATAGACATTGAAACAGTTCTTTCACCGAGCAGTGCAAGAATTCCACTGCCGCCGACTCGTGCAGAAGAAAGGAATGGTTTAATATCTGTGAGTTTGAATTTACCTTCAGCGGCTTGTTTATACACTTCGGTGAGAATATG
>JBFMDF010000379.1:0-2512 GCA_040753935.1 Bacteroidota bacterium
GTTGTTCATTCTTGTCGGATTTGCCTACAAGATTTCCGCGGTGCCATTCCATTACTGGACTCCGGATGTATATGAAGGAGCGCCGATTACCATTACAGCATATCTTTCTGTTGCTTCTAAAGCGGCTGGATTTGCGATGATGATGCGTGCGTTCAAAGTGATGTTTGCCGATTCTTCTATTTCAACATTGCCCGCCGGCGTATGGACGTTTGTCCAGGGAGTTCCTCTGCAAGAAGTGCTGATTGTGCTTTCTGTGGCCACCATGACGCTGGGGAATCTTGTCGCTCTTTGGCAGGACAATTTGAAACGAATGTTGGCGTACTCAAGCATTGCTCAGGCAGGATACATGCTTCTCGGTGTGCTCGTTCTTGGTAACGATGGAACCGCCGCCGTGATGATTTACTTTGTCGTTTATCTCTTTATGAATCTCGGCGCATTCTATGTTGTGATGTTGTTTGCGAATACCATCGGCAGTGAACACATTGATGCGTACAAAGGAGTTGGAAGAAAAGCGCCGGTGCTGTCGGTTGCGCTGGCGGTGTTTCTTATTTCGCTCACCGGACTTCCGCCAACTGCCGGATTCATCGGTAAGTGGATGATTTTCCTTTCGCTCATTAACGCCAAGATGATAGGTGTTGCAGTCGTCGGCGTCATCAATAGTGTTATCTCGTTGTATTATTATGTGCGGGTAATACGGAATATGTTTTTACGCGACGAAGAACATCTTTCGCAAGGGACATTAAAATTCCCGCTTGTACAGCAAATTCTTCTTTTCACGCTGCTCATACCGACGTTGTACTTCGGTCTATTCTTTAATGAACTGGTGGAATTTGCCCAATACTCGGTAGCAATGTTTGGCGTAAAGTAACTTTTTAACCAACAACATTGATACCAAAGACCCCGCAGGGTGGGTTTTTCTACTCTGTTCTTTTTTTCCACCAACCCGCCAACGCTGGTCCGCTGATGTTGTGCCACACGCTGAAGATGGCGGAGGGAAGAGCCACCGCCGCATCGGCAAAATGTTTCACCGCAAGCGCTACACCCAATCCTGAATTTTGCATACCTACTTCAATTGCAACGGTTCGGCATTCTTTTTCTGTCAATGAAAATCTTCGGGCCAGCCAGTACCCAATCACATAACCTAAGCCGTTGTGCAGAATGACTGCCAATATCACACTCAATCCTGATTGAAGAATCAACGTTCGGTTTAACGCCACAATGCAGGAAATGATAAGCACAATTGTAAAGACTGAGGCAGGAGCAAAGTATGAAGTGATACGGCGCGAAATTGCAGATGCATATCTGTTGAATAATATTCCGACAGTAACCGGGCCTGCTATAATTTGCAGAATAGTGAGAAATAAACCGAAAGCGTCCACGGTAACATATGTCCCTGCGAGAAGCCAAATGAGTAACGGCGTCATAAAGATTGCCAGTACTGTGGTGGCAGAAGTCAGTGTTACCGACAGAGCAACATCGGCGCCGGCTAAATAGGCAATGAGATTTGATGCTGTTCCTCCGGGGCATGAACCAACGACAATAATACCAGTGCTGAGCGCAGGATCGAATTGAAAAAACCGTGCAAGAAAAACTGCAAGCGCCGGCATAATGAGAAACTGTGCACATATTCCAACAGCAACAGCGTGGTAACGTTTGAAGACGCGCAGAAAGTCTTCTACTGTCAGCGTCATTCCCATGCCTAGCATGATGATGCCCAGGCCTATGGTAATATATTCACGAAACCAGGTAAACGCGGAAGGAAAGAATAAAGCGAGGACGACAAACACAAAAACCCAAACCACAAACGGACGCACAATGAAACGATCGAGCATAGGATTACTTCTTCTTCCTTTTCTCCACTCTTTCTACAATAATCCGAATCCCATCCAGTACCAATGTCGGCTCATGTTTGTTGATCACCTTTGACTGCTTTTTCATCAATTCCGAGAATCCGCCGGTGGCAATTACTATCGGATAATCGTCCAATTCTTTTGAAATGCGGCGCACCATTGTTTCCATTGAATCCAACGCTCCGTACAGAATTCCCGCCTGCATACTTTCCACCGTATTTTTGCCGATAACGTTTTCGGGAAATTTGAGATCAATCTTCGGCAGTTTTGCCGCTCGTCGGTGCAATTCGGCCGATGCTGTTTCTACACCAGCCATAATCACACCGCCGAGATATTCGCCATGTTTGGAAACAACATCAAATGTTGTTGCTGTTCCAAAATCCACGATCACTATCGGTCCTTTGTATTTTGCATATCCAGCAACTGCATTACACAATCTGTCGGCTCCAACCGCGCGCGGGTCATCATACAGTACTTTAATGCCGAGATCGAGATCGGAAGAGATCACGATGGGATGCTGCTTAAAATACTTCTGCGACATGTGTACGCATACCTCGGTGAGATTGGGAACAACGGACGAAATTCCGATGGAAGTAATTTTTTTCAACGGAATGTTTGCGTCATTGCAGAATTGTTTCACCAACATACCGAATTCATCTTCC
>JBFMDF010000380.1:0-2510 GCA_040753935.1 Bacteroidota bacterium
TTAAAGTAATTCTATCGTCAACAACACTCACACAAAACCATTCGTTGACTTTCGGGCGTTTTTTCGATAAATTTCTTGTGAACCTTTGAATAAAGAAAAACCAACAACTCATCCATGCAAGCATATATTCCTATTTTTATCATGATCGGGGTTGGGCTGTTTCTCGGTGTTGTCTTTCTGTTGCTTCAGCGATATTTGGGACCCCACCGTCCGAATCCAGAAAAACTTTCAACGTACGAAAGCGGCATGCCGCCGGTACGAACAGCTAGAGAACGATTTTCCGTCAAGTACTATATGGTCGCAATGCTCTTTATCCTGTTTGACATTGAAGTGATCTTTCTCTATCCGTGGGCAGTAAACTTTCGCGCGCTTGGTGTATTCGGGTATGTTGAAATGATCCTCTTTATTTTTATCCTCTTAATCGGTTATCTCTATATATTGAAAAAAGGAGCACTACAATGGGATTAGAGCATGCCTTTGGCGATACCGCGATAACAACTACAATCGATTCTGCAATCAATTGGTGCAGAAAAAATTCCGTGTGGCCTATGCCGCTCGGTATTTCGTGTTGCGGTATTGAGATGATGGCGTTTGCCATGCCGCGTTTTGATGTTGCACGGTTTGGAGCGGAAGTGTTCCGTTTCTCTCCTCGTCAATCTGACCTTTTACTTGTTGCCGGAACAACAACATACAAAATGGCAACAGTCGTGCGAAAAATTTACGACCAAATGCCGGATCCGAAATGGGTAATTGCGATGGGAGCGTGCACCTCGTCCGGCGGAATGTACCGCACATACTCCGTGGTGCAGGGAATTGATCAATTTCTGCCTGTCGATATCTACGTTGCCGGCTGTCCACCGCGTCCGGATAATCTTCTTCATGCATTGATGATGTTGCAGGAGAAAATTCAACGGGGCGAAAGCCGCAGCACACCAATGACGGTTGCCGCAGAAAAACTGGAGCAACAACGACTTCTCCAAATTCAAGGTGTTAATTATTAACTTTAGCAAAGGAAAAATCTTTTTCGGTTTTCCTTTTTTATCTCATCATGCTTACAACAGTTGTCGAAAAACTCAAATCTCAATTTCCACAACATATTCTGGCGATCAAAGAATTTCGTGGTGAAACCACCGTTCATCTTAAAAAAGAGCAGATCGTTGATGTATGCAAATTTCTGCGCGACGACGTCGACTGCCAATTCAACTACTGCAGCGATGTCTGCGGTGCCGATGCATACACTCCGGAAAACCGATTCGAGGTCATCTACAATCTCTACTCTATTCCCCTCAACCATCGTATCCGACTCAAAGTGACAATTGACGAATCCGACATGCATTGTCCATCGGTAACGTCGGTTTGGCCCGGTGCAGAGTGGCCCGAGCGGGAAACATACGATATGTTCGGCATCATCTTCGATGGGAACAAAGATTTGCGCCGCATGTATATGCCGGAAGAATTTGAGTATTACCCGCTCCGAAAAGATTTTCCGTTAATGGGAATCCCTGATTCGATTCCCCTTCCCCGAAAATGATACTATCACTACAACACTAATGAACGTAGAACAAGCAATGGACATCCGGCAGCAAAAAATTCTGGCTGCCCTCGAAAACAAAAATACCTCGGTGCAATTCGATGATGCTCTTGAAAATGAGATGGTTCTCAACATGGGACCACAGCATCCGGCAACTCATGGTGTATTACGTCTGCTGATCAAATTAGATGGCGAAACTGTTGTCGCCTGCGTTCCGGAACTGGGATATTTGCACCGTGGTTACGAAAAGTTAGCAGAGAACTGTTCGTATCACGAATTCATTCCACACACCGACCGACTTGATTATCTTTCGCCGCTGATGAACAACACGGCGTACGTCCTTGCCGTTGAAAAACTTGCCGGCATTGAAGTGCCAAAACGCGCACAGTACATCCGCGTCATCATCTCCGAACTGGCAAGAATTTCATCACACCTGCTTGGCATCGGTGCGCTGGCAATGGATGTCGGCGCGCTGACAGTATTCACGTGGGCATTCCGCGAACGTGAAAAGTTGTACGATATTTTTGAACTTCTCACCGGCGCCCGATTCACTACTAGTTTCACGCGGGTCGGCGGGTTAGCACATGATATGACGCCGGAGGTGAAAAGCGCTATCCAGCAGTTTGTCGATCAACTTCCGGAAAAATTCGCCGAGATGATCAACATGCTCAATACAAACCGCATCTTTATAGAGCGCATGGACGGCATCGGTGTCATCTCACGCGAACAAGCAATTGCCATCGGTATGTGCGGCCCGAATCTGCGCGGTGTCGGGATTGAATTCGATCTCCGACGCGCTGAACCGTACCTTGTCTATAATGAATTGGATTTCAACATCCCGGTTTTCGAAGGCGGCGATAGTTTGTCTCGATACTATGTTCGTGTGAATGAGGTCAAAGAGAGTATTAAAATCGTCCGCCAATGTTTGGAAAAAATCCCGAATGGACCCATTCATGCCGGCGATCCGAAAAAAGTTCTC
>JBFMDF010000381.1:0-2495 GCA_040753935.1 Bacteroidota bacterium
TACATTCCGCGCTCATAAGCCAGCGGGAACGCGAGTTGCGTTGCCTGCACAATTTAGCAGTTGGTCAACGTCCAATTATATGACGTACGACGGAACCATTGGTGCGTGGATAAAAACATACACATTTAAGATTCACGATGCAGGACGGGGATCGCTTGGTGATTCTGTATATCAGTACAAATTCCATGACGGGAATTGGTACTCCGATCCGCTCAACCCCGAACAAAACCCGAATGACAATAACAACTCCGTGTTGCGGATGACAAGACTGTTTTACTTCCAATTTTACACGGAAGAAGTTTCATCAAACATCACCAGAGTTGTAGTGGGTATCGTTCACGCTAACAGCGATACGATCTCTTCTGTGAGATTCTACACGGGAACAACACCCGCTTCAGCAATAATGAGCGAAGTGATCTCATCGTACATAAAAGACAAGCGAGTACTCAATTACACGCTCCCTTCACCGATTCCGAAAACAAATTACATCAAACTTGTTGCGATCAATAGCAGGGGAGATTCTGTTGTGTACCAAAATTCGGTCTTTGAGGTGCAACTTGCCCCAATGCCGAGTTATGCAAAACATGGCGTGACAAAGGCATCCCCTCAATCAGGTGATTCAACGACATTTCGCATTCGTGTGCCGAACAAAAGTTTTGTTGTATTGCGGCTGGCATACGCTGGTCAGCCTGTGGCAACTGCTCCACCAATTGTGATGAAGAAAGATCCCGTTTCAGACAACTGGTGGGTGAATGTGAAACTTCAGCCCGACACGGTGTACGAATATTTATATGAGATCGAAAATGGAAAGAAAATTACCGATCCCTTTGGGCGATGGATGGGAACCTACGGTACAAAATTTTCTACCGGCCCTGCGGGACTGACTGCGGACAATTACGTTTGGCAGTCGACATCGTACCAGCGTCCTCCTTTAAATAAACTAATCATTTATGAATTACATGTGGGAGAATTTGCCGGCGGTTACTACGGCAAAGGGGGCGGGCAGTCTGGTTTTTCCGATCTAAAATCTCTTCTCTCATACTTTTCCGATCTCGGGGTGAACGCGATTGAACTGATGCCGATTACTGATTACGGCTCGGTTGGGAAATCGGGGCATTCCTGGGGGTATGATGTGAATCATTACTTTGCGCTCGAACCAGCGTACGGCACTCCGCTGGAACTAAAACAACTTGTGGATGAAGCGCACAAACGTGGTATTGCTGTAATACTTGATGTTGTCTTCAATCATCAAAACGATACTGGTCCGCTCTGGCAAATGTTGCCGGATGAGGCGGCGAATCCGTACTTCAAAGCAAACAACGATGCGCGCTACAATGAGGATCCGCTGTTCTTTTTCAAAGACATGGACCACTGGACGGCGGAAACACAGGAACTCATTCTTGAATGTTTGAAGATGTGGATAGAAGAGTACAAGATTGACGGATTTCGTTACGACTTTACGCAAGGTATCGGCTGGAATGTGAGCGAGCCGACGAAAGGAATTCTCGGCTGGGCTAACGCTATCGATACGCTGTATGATGGAAAAATTTATCAGATCGCAGAGCATCTGCCTGAAAGTCCTGCATTGATATACTACAGCGGAATTACCAGCGGCTGGCATGATTCGTTTCGTGATGAAATTTTTGACGATGCGCGATTCCAAAATACTTCAATGGTAGAGTACGAAAATCTCGTTCTTGATTTAGGCGCCTATCCGGGAAACGACACGCCGAACTCTCCTTCGTCGTATGCAAACCGCACCGAGCCGGTGAATGCCACGATTACACACGACGAGCAATCGCTTATCTATGAGATGACGCAGTTCCAGGGAGTTTCGGTAGCCGAAGCAGTTCAACGAGACAAGTTATACGGAGCATTTCCGTTTCTTTCGCTCGGCATACCTATGCTGTGGATGGGACAGGAATTTAGCGCTCCACGCGGTTGGCCGAGTGGCGATCTTAAGTTAAGTTATCGTCCACTGGAGTGGGATTGGCTGTTGGTGCAACGTGGTATTGATCACTTCAAATGGTATAAAACGTTGGTAACTCAACGATTGAAAAACCCTGCTTTGTATCAGGGACAGTTGAAGCGGTTGTACCGATACGATGCCGCCAAAGTGCTTGTGTGGGGATTTGAGGATACTGCTACCAATTCAAAAGTGATGTGCGTGGCGAATCTTAGCCCGCTCAACCAGACGCCAACGAATCTTCCGTGGCTCGGTGCCGGAAAGTGGTATGATATTTTTGACCAAACCGTGTTTGATGTAAGTGGAAATTCGGTTGCAAGTTTTCCACTTCAACCGTTTACTATCAAGGTGTATTCCAACAAAACAAATTCTGAATTAGGAATTACCTCAGTGAAGCAACAATCACAGACCACACCGACTGAATTTCGTTTGGAGCAAAACTATCCCAATCCCTTCAATCCAACTACAACAATTGCGTACCAGGTACCTGCGTCGGGTCATGTGTTGTTAACGGTGTACGATATTGTCG
>JBFMDF010000382.1:0-2495 GCA_040753935.1 Bacteroidota bacterium
TCGAACAAATTGATGTTTCGCCGGTTCGTACGCTGTACTTAATCATCGGTAAAATGATTCCATACGCCGTCATCTCGTTAGTTGCCGCAACGCTTGTCATTGTATCGGCGTATTTTCTTTTTGATGTTGTGGTGAAGGGGAGTTTGATTCTGCTGTTTCTCGTTACTGCTCTTTTTATGGTTGCGGCTCTAAGTATCGGACTGCTCGTTTCCACAATCTCCGACAGTCAGCAAGTGGCGTTTCAAATTGCGGCTGTGGTTTCCATGCTACCGACATTGATTCTTTCCGGCTTTATGTTTCCGATTCGCAGTATGCCTCTTTTTTTACAAATTCTTTCCAACATAACGCCGGCAAAGTTTTATTTAGTGATGATGCGTAGTATTGTGTTGAAAGGAGTCGGCATAGAGGCGTTCTGGGAACAGATTTGTTATCTGTGTGTGTACATAGCAGTTGTGTTAACAGTTGCCGTAGTGCGTTTCAAACATCGGTTGGTATAATATGAGACTGCAACGAATACAAGCAATGCTCAAGAAAGAATTTGGTCAAATCCGGAAGGATAAACGAATGCTGCCGATTATTTTTGCTGCGCCGGCGCTGCAGTTAATCTTCCTCGGCTATGCGGCATCGCTTGATGTGAAGAATATTTCATTCGTATTGTGCGATTTGGATAAAACGCAGGAGAGTCGCGCGTTTGTACAATCGTTCACCAATTCAGGATATTTTGAACTACGGTATTCTACGGAAGATTACGCTTCTGTTGGTGAGTATCTGGATCAGAATAAAGTCTCGATGGCGCTTATCATTCCTCGTCATTTCGGCAACAAGTTGGTACGTCGTGAGGAGGCAACTGTTCAGATATTGATGGATGGTAGCGAAGGGAACACAACGGCAATTGTCATGAACTATACAAACCAAATTATTGCCCGCTTTGCCACTGAAAGAATGACGAAACTTGTCGGAGACATTAAGACACTCGGTGGTGTTGCGTTAGAATCACGCGCCTGGTACAATCCGACACTTATCAGCAGAAAATTTATGGTGCCGGGTGTGTTGGTGTTGATTCTTCTGCTGACAACAATGAATCTGACGGCAATGGCGATTGTGAAAGAAAAAGAAATCGGTACGCTCGAACAATTACTGGTAACGCCGCTTCGTCCGGCAGAACTGATTCTCGGAAAGTTGATTCCATTTATCATCATTGGTTTTGTGAATGTTACAGTTGTACTGTTAGTGATGAGTTACGGTTTCGATATTCCCATTCGCGGGAGTGTACCACTGCTGTTTGGCATTGCCGGATTTTTTCTTTTGACAACACTCGGTCTTGGATTATTTGTTTCGACCATCTCTCACACACAACAGCAGGCAATGATGATTGGAATGTTTGGCATCATGTCGCCCATGATGTATTTGTCGGGGTTTGTTTTTCCGATTGAGAACATGCCCGATATTCTTCAGGTTATCTCATTGGCAATACCAATGAGATATTTTCTCGTTGTCGTTCGGTCAATCATTCTCAAAGGTTCGGGTATCGGCGAATTGTGGTTTGAAGCAGGAATGCTGCTGGGCATGGGAATCGTTATCCTCATTGCCAGCATTGTTCGCTTCAGAGAGAAGTTAGATTAAAGAATTGGGTAACCGAGTGAAAAATAACCGATCATTGGACCGAGTGTGAGTGGTTGTTCCAGCAAATCTCTTCTGATGTAAAAACTTCTCCCTACTGAAAAGTTTGCCGGACCGATCGGTGTATCGAGCGATAACCCGATGCCGAGGCCGTGATGAAAATCCCTCAGCCGAATATCTTCCCGCTGTGGCCAAATACTTCCCAAATCGTACCGCAAGCGGAAATAAGTGTCCCAAATAATCTTAAAGGGGAACTGTGTACGTGCTTCAACACTGATCAGCATAATTTGTCTGCCGCGCGTATCGTATTCACGCAATCCGAAGAACGATTCTTCACCGCCGAGAGAAAATTGCTGTGACAGCGGAAGTGTTTGATCACCGAAGCCAATGAGAAATTTCGGATACAGCGTGAAATTGCGGTAGGAAAAAAATGTTCCGTACTCAAAATAAATTTTTGAGTATCCGATATCGCCGACAACATTTTTGAATGTCGAAATTGCGGTTTCCCAATAGAAGTTTGTAAGAGATCCTTTGCGTGCGAATGGATATCGATCGCGTGAATCAATGGTTGAAGATATGCGAAACGCTTGCAATGTAAATTGTTCCGGTGAGTATCCGGTACCGGAAATAAATTTGATTTCATCGGATTCAAGGCGGTATTCAGCATTGAGAATGCCGAGCCGTTCCACTTGCTGTCCTAGTTGAAATGAGATACCGTATAGAATTTGTCTGTACTCGCCTCTCCGAGAGCGGACAAACCGCTTTGAGGTGGTTTGAAACGGATCATTTCCATACGTGAAAATATCGCGCAAATCGTAATAGAAATCTAAATTGAAGGTGAAGTAGGAATTGAAAATTCGATTTGCCTGGAAGTC
>JBFMDF010000383.1:0-2494 GCA_040753935.1 Bacteroidota bacterium
GTATGAAAAACCATCGTTCAACTTTCCTCTTCTTACTTGTACTGTTGCCTTTAGTTCTTGCGTCAACACAAACCAAACGTCCGATGCAATTGGACGATCTCTTCACTACTCAGCGGGTGAGCGATCCGCAACTTTCACCGGATGGAAAAACCATAGCGTATGTTGTCACCGTTGTGGACAAAGCGGCAAATAAAACCAACAGCGATATCTGGCTCATTCCCGTAACAGGAGGAACAGCATCGCAACTGACCAATTCACCAAAGCATGATCGTCATCCACGCTGGTCGCCCGATGGAAAATCAATTTTATTTGAATCAAACCGCAATGGCTCGTTTCAATTGTATCTCATTGATGTTGCAACGGGACAGACAACACAACTGACGAATATCTCGACAGAAGCTACCGGCGCAATCTGGTCGCCGGACGGAAAAAAAATTGCTTTTCTCTCATCGGTCTTTCCCGAATTTTCCGATAAACCGTTTGCTGTCGCAGATTCACTCAACAAAGCAAAACAAGAAGCACGCGACAACAGCGCTGTAAAGGCGCGCATCATTACGAAGTTGCTCTATCGCCACTGGGACAGTTGGGTGGACGATAAACGTCAACATCTGTTTGTGATGAACGCAGATGGAACAAATCTCCGCAATGTTACTCCCGGCGACAGAGATGCCGCGCCGACATCGTCCACATTTTCCGCAGGCGACGATTACGATTTTTCTCCCGACGGAAAAGAACTTGCATACACTGCAACACCAATTCCGGTTCGCGAAGAAGCATGGAGTACCAATCATGATATCTACGCCGTGAATCTGGAAACGGGAGAGCGGAAACAAATCACAACAAATCCGGCGGCAGACGGTTTCCCGCGTTATTCGCCTGACGGAAAATACCTTGCCTACCGCGCACAGTCTCGTGCCGGATTTGAGGCCGACCGTTGGCAGTTGATGCTGTTGGATCGCTCAACGGGAAAAACAAAAAGCATTACACCAAACTTCGACACCAATATTGACGCGTTCACGTGGTCTGCCGACAGTAAAACGATCTACACTGCCGCCGAAGAAAAAGCCAATACTCCGCTCTGGTCAATTTCCATTGATGGAACTATCAAAAAAGTCATTGACAGCGCAACCAACCATGATGAAAATATTTCTGCCGATGGAAAGACTCTTGTCTTCACCCGTCAAACGTTAACTCGGCCGGTGGAAATCTATACTGCAAACGCTGACGGTTCGAACATGCAGCAAGTAACACATGTCAACGATGAACTGTTTGCTCACATTGAAGCAAGTGAGATTGACTATGTATGGTACGATGGCGCCAACAAAACAAAAATACAGATGTGGATAGTGAAACCGCCGTTCTTCGACAGCAAGAAAAAATATCCGCTTGTGTTTTGGGTGCATGGCGGACCGCAAGGGGCCTTCGGCAACTCCTGGTCGTACCGCTGGAATGCAATGTTGTGGGCGGCACAAGGATACGTCGTTGCGCTTCCCAATCCGCGCGGCTCGACCGGCTTTGGACAGAAATTTACCGATGAAATTTCGCGCGACTGGGGAGGAAAAGTCTTTACCGATTTGATGAACGGCGTAACGTACCTCGAAAAACTTCCGTACATCGACAAAACAAGGATGGCCGCGGCAGGCGCCAGTTACGGCGGATATATGATGAACTGGTTCAACGGACACACAGATAAATTTAAAACATTAGTTACTCACTGCGGAGTGTACAATTTTTATTCAATGTATGGAACAACCGAAGAAGTATGGTTTGATGAATGGGAACACGGCATTCCGTGGGAAGTAAAAGATTTCGACAAATTTTCTCCGCACAAGTACGCAAAGAATTTTAAGACGCCTACACTCATCATTCACAACGAACGCGATTTTCGTGTACCATTTTCTGAGGGAATGCAACTGTTCACCACGCTACAACGGAAAGGCATTCCATCAAAGTTGCTCTACTTCCCTGATGAAGGACACTGGGTGCAGAAACCGGCAAACAGCGAACTGTGGCACCAGACAGTGTTCGAGTGGCTGGCGGACTATTTAAAAAACAACAAATAAGTAAAGAGTGTAAAGTTGAAAATTCAAAATTGTGTTTGCTCTTAATTGTCATGCATGAATGCTCATTATGAGTTTATTAAATGGATAATGCAACCTTCAAAATTGAATTCAAGAAACGATTGTATCGTTTTACCCTTTCGTTGATTGAATTTATTGATTTGCTCCCCAACAATATTGTTTGTCGAAGGTTAGGGGATCAATTGCTTCGAAGCGGAACAAGCATTATCGCTAATTTTGTCGAGGGACAAGCGGGAAGCAGCAAGAAAGATTTTACAAATTTTATGAATATCGCTCTTAAATCTGCAAACGAAACTAAATTGTGGATCACATTATTAAAGGATAGTAAAAAAGCTAATAATGAAACTGCTGATGTTCTGTTAAAGGAAGCCGTTGAAATTGCAAATATTCTCGGCTCTATTGTTATAAATTCT
>JBFMDF010000384.1:0-2477 GCA_040753935.1 Bacteroidota bacterium
GGATAAAGACAACTTTCGTTGTCTTTTTTGAAATCAGCATTCCTTTGCCTGACACAAAACCGCTTTTCCCAACAACATCCTGCTGATTCATGAGATATGAATTTAACTCTTCGATATCCTGCGGCTGTGTTGTTTTTGTTTTTTGAATACGTACATGTGGATCAAATCCAACCAAAATTTCAGTAACCAATCCGCTAAATCCGTTGAATACGGACAACACAACAATCAGAGCGGCGACACCAATAGTAACACCAATGACAGAAATAATCGAGATGACGGTAATAAACCCTGCTTCTTTTTTTGCAAGTAAATAGCGTTTGGCAATATAGAAAGTAAATTTCATCAGCTCAACCGAATGGCTTTTATCGGATCAAGTTTTGCAGCAAGACGTGCTGGGACAAAAGAAGCAAGGATGCACAGAGCAATACTAATGGTGGAAACAATGACAAAATTCTCCCATTGAAAATATATCGGTACCGTCTTCATAAAATATATTGTTGAAGGAAGTGAAAAATACCGAAATTGAAGTTGAGACCAGCACACGACATAAGCAAAAATATTTCCCAGAAGTGTGCCCGCAACAGCAATGAGCAATCCTTTCATCAGAAATATTGACCGAATTTGCTTTGAAGTTGCCCCGATTGATTTTAAAATTCCGATTTGCTTACGTTTTTCCAGCACAAGCATTAACAATGTTCCTATAATGTTCACGGCAGCAACGGTAATAATCAATCCCAAAATTAAGGGGATTGGTTCCTTCTGCAGTTCAATCCACGTAAATAGATTGCGATACAATTGAAACAGCGTACGCGCATAAAAAGGATATCCAAGCCCATCCATAATTCCTTTTGCGGTTTCCGAAGCATTGTTAACATCATGTAAAAGGACTTCAAACCCGGTTACTGCGTGTTCATAATTGAGCAATTCCTGAGCGGCAGAAATACCAACAAAGAAAAAAACATCATCATACTCAGCCATTCCTGATTCGTAGATTCCTTTGACAACAAACGCCATGACACTGGGCGCTATGCTCGTTTGTATATGCCCTTGCAACCCAAACACCAGTACTGTATCATACAGTTGAGCGCCAAGAGTGTTTGCCAATTTCCTGCCAATCACACATCCGTAGATTCCTTCGTCAATTTTGTCCAAATCAATATTTCCTTGAACAAGATACTGACTGACTCCACTTTCACTGGTAATTTTTTCGATTCCTTTAACAATGATACCTTCCGTAGCATCGCCAAAATTCACCATCCCTTCGGTTGAAATAAATGCCGAAGCACTTTTAATGTTAGGGAAATCCCGAGTTAATTTCGCTTCTACATTTTCATAGTAACGAATCGGCTGACTGGTGTAGGTGATAATTTGAATGTGCGTTGTAAAACCGATGACTTTTTCTTTCAGGTCTTTTTCAAATCCGCCGAGAATTGTCAATGCAACAATGAGTGCACCGACGCCAAGCATGATGCCGATGACGGCAATGAGAGTGATAAACGAAATAAAATTTTGACTTCGAGACGTTTTTTGAAATTGAAGAAATCGGCGAGCAATGAAAACTGTTGGAGACATGCTAGGCAACCTTTTGATTACTGGATTGCATCAGATAGGCTTTGATGAAATCATCAAGGTCGCCATCCATGACACCTTGTGTGTCGCTTGTTTCGTAATCGGTACGATGGTCTTTCACCATGTTGTAAGGATGGAACACGTACGATCGTATTTGACTTCCCCATTCAATTTTCTTTTTTGTTCCTTCAATAGCGGCAAGACGTGCTTCCTCTTCTTCACGTTTCAATTGATACAGACGCGATTTCAACATCTTCATCGCACGCTCTCTGTTTTGAAATTGCGACCGCTCTTCTTGGCATGCAACGATAATACCTGTCGGGATATGACGCAGACGAACTGCCGTTTCAACCTTGTTCACATTCTGACCACCTTTGCCGCCGGAGCGATAGGTTTCCATCTCAACATCAGCGGGATTTATTTCAATCACAATATCATCATCTATTTCAGGATACACGAACACAGAAGCAAACGACGTGTGCCGTCGCTTGTTAGCATCAAACGGCGAAATACGTACAAGACGATGCACACCGATTTCAGCTTTCAAATATCCAAACGCATAGTCGCCGATAACTTCGATGGTAGCGCTTTTGATTCCCGCTCCATCACCGTCTTGTCGCTCCGCCAGCAGCACTTTGTAGCCATGTTGTTCGCCCCAACGAATATACATGCGCAACAACATTTCCGCCCAATCTTGCGACTCCGTTCCTCCGGCACCCGAGTGGACGGTGAGAATAGCATTTCGCTTATCATCAACTCCGCTGAGCATATTGCGAAATTCAAGATCGGCAATGGCATGCGAAATTCTCTTTAACTCAACTTGAATCTCAGATTGGAACGATTCATCTTTCGCCTCTTCAGCCAAATGAATTAGCATTTCTAATTCTTCAATAGATTTTTGAATTTTC
>JBFMDF010000385.1:0-2460 GCA_040753935.1 Bacteroidota bacterium
TTCTTTTTCGACAGGTGAACGAATTGATAATGGAATGATTACAGGAAAAGTATTTGATGAGAATCCTGACAAGTCGGGAGTGATGATCTTTTCCTATCGACTGAATGGAATTAACGCCGATACGCTCAACCCGGCTTTCACAAAACCGGATTATTTGACACAGACGGGAAAAGATGGCGACTTTCGATTGACAAATCTTGCGTTGGGAACGTATCGTCTGTTTGCGGTGAGGGATGAGTACCGCAATTTGTTGTACGATCCCGAAACCGATGCTGTTGGTACAACGGATGACCTTCTCTTGACTGATAAAGACACGGTAAAGCAAGGAATACAATTTATCCTTGCCAAAGAAGATACCACCGCACCGCGCATTACCTCAGTTCAATCGTTGGACAATCGGCATGTGGCTGTTGTATTGAGCGAGCCGATTGATACTGCTACCATTTCGCCGGCATCGGTTCTGATTTCCGATACATTGAAACAACGATTGCTTGCAGTTTACGATGTGTATCCAAACAACCTACAAGGCACATCATTTACTGTAATAACCGACAAACAGCAGAAAGATTCTTTATATCTCTTCTTTGTTCGGGAACATCTGAAAGACAAATCAGGATTTTCTATCAGTCCATTGGCAAACCGTAAACTCTTTACCGGCTCATCAGTCGACGATACTCTTCCCCCAGCCATCATTTTTTCGTCAATAAAAGATACTGCCGCAAAGATTTTCTCGGATGACAGCATTTTGATCATGTTTTCAGATGCAATTTCTTTTGTGAATAACGATTCCGCAGTAGCGTTGCTGAAATTTAAGGATTCATCATCAGCGTCGTACCATCTTTCCTGGTGTAACAGTTCCACAATGGTTATTACACCGGTAACGCCATTGCGTGTGGAAGAAAAATATCTATTGATTCTTCGCTGGAATTATTTTCCGGACAGATTTGGAAATAGAAGAAAAGATAGTACTACCACGTTTGTTGTTACCATTGATGATCCGGAAAATTACGGTTCCATTGAAGGCAAGGTTGTAGGTGCGAGCAAAAAACGTGTTGTCATTCAAGCGCGCAACATTACCGATAAAAAGCAAGCGCCGAAACAAGTAACCACAAGTTCATCAGATAAATTTTCACTGTCGCGTTTACCGGAGGGACGGTATGTGCTGAAAATATTCGAAGATGTAAATAACAATTTTACACACGATGCCGGAACTCCCTTCCCATTCAAACAAGCAGAACGATTCTCGTTCTATCCCGATACCATTCGCGTTCGTCCCCGCTGGCCTGTTGATGGTGTAATGTTGAAATTTTGATAAAAGGAAAATTTCAACAACGCTGTTTGAACGTATTGACAAGATCTAAAGTGGGGGGGACATAAAAGTCACGGGAAAAGTTGGTGTATTCACTATGGATGTAGATTTTTTCTGTAGCAGTGTGAAGAGGTAAATCAGTTTCGCTGAAAAATAAGACTGCTGTGGTCTGCATTCTCTGAATTTTCCTAAAAATTCATCTTGCCTGCAGCCCACAAATTTTCGTATATTTGTAGCACATTTGTAGTTTATTGCTGAGGCAGTTGAAAAATTTTTTCAGTGGGGTCGTAGCTCAGTTTGGTTAGAGCGCTTGCCTGTCACGCAAGAAGTCGCGGGTTCGAGTCCCGTCGGCCCCGCAGGTAGTTGAGTAGAGATTTCGTTTCCACCAAAACAGGGTGGAGTCAGAGTGACGCTGTATTTTGTCGTTATACAAAAGGTCACAATGTGGTGCCGCATTCGTTGAAACATTCTTCTTCGAGTCCGCCGCCGCAACAATTCGTAGTGCAACGTTTGTAATCCATTAATCAGTAAGAAAACATTTTATTGATGAAGATTATTACCCCCTTCCTCGAGTACCATTCGTACTGTCAAACGTTGCGTATTCCATTGTTCAAGCCTGCAGGTGTTATCAATGAATAAGTCATTCCTTGACTATTTCCTTAAGATTCGTCTTCCCATCATCATCTTTGTTGTACTGGCTTCGTTAACCTTTACCTATTACGTATCGCGGGCTGAACGTGACGGAGTCGGTTATCAGCCGGAGCAACCGATTCCCTATTCGCATAAACTTCATGCAGGAATGATGGGAATTGATTGTCAATATTGTCATACAGGTGCGTCAAAATCGCGTCATGCAATGGTGCCTCCGGTAAGCACATGTATGAATTGCCATTCGGTTGCGAGGAAGAACAAACCGGATATTATTCGCCTAACGCAGTACTACAACGAAGGGAAGATGATGCCGTGGAAGCGAATTCACAAAGTACCGGACTATGCGTACTTCAATCATAGTGTTCATGTGAACAAAGGAATTACGTGTCAAACCTGTCACGGCAATATTCAAGAGATGGATGTGGTGAAGCAGGTAAATTCGTGGACGATGAACAACTGCATTAGTTGCCATCGCAATGCGCCGCAGAAACTGGCTAATG
>JBFMDF010000386.1:0-2447 GCA_040753935.1 Bacteroidota bacterium
CGAAGGTAACGGCAAAAGTGAAGGTGTGGGTTGTGAGGGAATAAACTTAAAGACTTGGCAAGTCTTCACGACTTACCAAGTTTGAAACAACGGTAAACCTGACTGTAAAAGTCAGGTTTTTTATTTTATCACAAGGAACGTGTTATGGCAAACAAATCTCTCTGGGGCGGCAGATTTAAGCAATCACTTTCTGAAATTGCCTTGCGATTTTCTTCTTCAATCGATGTTGATAAAGCTCTCTATCGGGAAGATATTCACGGAAGTATTGCTCATGTTGAAATGCTTGCCGCAAGTAAAATTATTTCGGCAGAAGAAGCGCGTCGGATCCGAAAAGCACTAAAAGAAATTCTCGTTGAAATTGAATCGGGCAAACTTGATCTGTCATGGGAAAAAGAAGACATCCACATGGCAATTGAGCAACGCCTTATTCAAAAAATCGGCCCCATTGGCGGTAAGTTGCATACGGGCAGAAGCCGCAACGATCAGGTAGCACTCGATGAACGCCTTTTCATTCGCTCGGCAATCCTCGAATTGAAAAAACTCATTACTCAGTTGCAACGCGTACTGCTGTATAAGTCGGAAAAATACTTCGGTACCATTATGCCCGGCTACACACATTTGCAACGAGCACAGCCGATATACCTCTCCCACCATTTACTGGCGTACATTGCAATGTTGGAAAGAGATTACGAAAGATTGTCCGATTGTTACAAACGAGTGAATCGTTTACCGCTCGGAGCTGCCGCATTGGCTGGAACATCATTCCCTATCAATCGCACACTAGTCGCAAAAAAATTAAAATTCGACAGTCTTATTGAAAATTCGATTGATGCTGTTTCCGACCGCGATTACATTATTGAAGTGATTGCGTCGTGCAGCACAGTAATGATGCACCTGAGCAGAATGGCGGAGGAGTTAGTATTATGGACTTCACAGGAATTCAATTTCGCAAAAATCGATGACGCTTATACCACCGGCAGCAGCATCATGCCGCAAAAAAAGAATCCCGATATGGCTGAGTTAGTACGAGGAAAAGTCGGTCGTGTGTATGGAAATCTCGTCAACATCCTCACCACAATGAAAGGACTCCCTCTTGCTTACAATCGGGACATGCAAGAGGACAAGCAACCGCTTTTTGATTCCATCAACACAACACGAGAATGCGTCTTTATCATGACGCACATTTTCATCCACACAACTTTTAACAAGGAACGTTTTGAGGAGGAACTACATCGCGATTTTCTAACAGCCACAGAGATTGCAGATTACCTAGTGAAACACGGGGTTCCATTTAGAGAGGCGCATTCTATCACGGGGAAGATTGTTTCCTACTGCATCGAACACAACACTACACTTTCAGCTCTAACGTTGAAAGAATTTCATCATTTTTCACACAAAATTTCTGAAGATATTTACGAGTTATTGAACCCCCATCATTCTATTGAACACAAAACATCAGCGGGCAGTACTGCACCACATGAAGTGAAAAAACAAATTGTGCACTGGACGAGAGTGTTAAAACAACGAAAATGATTTCGTTCACCTTGCGAAGGTGTCGAACCTTTGCAAGGCGAATAATCACTATATTCCTTTCACCTGCCCGCCATCTACAACAATATTAGCTCCGTTAATAAAACTTGCCCGCTCTGATGCAAGAAATGCTATAACGTCTCCTATTTCTTCCGGTTTTCCCAGACGACCAAGCGGAATTTCTTTTGCGCTGTCGGCAAGATACTCTTCCATTGAGATATTTTTCTCTGCAGAACGAGCACGACTCAATTCTTCCTGCCGCATAGTGAGAACAAATCCGGGACAAATCGTATTAACCGTGATGCCATACTTCCCGTACTGATTAGCAAGAATTTTCGAAATACCAATGATGCCCGGCCTTAATGTGGACGAAATAAGTAAGTCATTAATCGGCTGTTTTGCTGTTAACGATACGATAGTAACAACCCTTCCCCACCGTTGTTGTTCCATGATTGGCAAAACGGCTCGCGTCAAACGTATCATACTCATCAAGGTCAAATTAAATCCTTTTTCCCATTCGCTGTCGGATAATGTTGCAATATGTCCTGTTGGTGGTCCACCGGCATTATTCACAAGAATGTGTATAGTACCGAATTCTGCCTTTACGCTTTGGATAAGTTTTTCAATGTCGTTAGGGTGTGAAACGTCAGCAACAATCGGAAGCACGGTTACACCGGTAACTGCAGATATTTCTTTTGCCGTTTCTGTAATCGCTTGTTCATTCCTCGAACAGATAGCAAGTTGAACACCTTCTCTTGCCAAAGAAAGCGCAGTCGCCTTTCCTAATCCTTGACTGGATGCGGTAACCAGTGCAACTTTGTTCTTTATTCCCAAATCCATAAAGCAAGCCCTTTAACAATCAATAGTAACAATCTCGTTTTGTATTTTATCGCCAAGTAACACTACTTCTTTATTTT
>JBFMDF010000387.1:0-2444 GCA_040753935.1 Bacteroidota bacterium
ATTACTTGTTATCCTACCTATGGCGGCAGTGGTGTTGTTGCTACCGAACTGGGTAAAGCATTGGCAAAACGCGGACATCAAATCCACTTCATCAGTTATGCGATGCCGATGAGACTGAATGGATTTGTGAATAATATTTTCTACCATGAAGTAGAGATGACAACTTACCCGGTATTTGAGTTTCCACTCTACACTCCGGCACTGGCAAGTAAAATGATTGAAGTGGTACGGTTCGAAAAATTGGATTTGCTCCACGTTCACTATGCTATTCCGCATGCCACCAGCGCTTTCATTGCAAAAAAGGTAATTACCAATCCGAACTTTAGAGTTATTACCACACTCCACGGAACTGATATTACCTTGGTCGGACTTGAACCGAGTTTTCTACCGGTGATGAAATTGAGCATTGAAAAAAGCGACGGCGTCACTGCTGTTTCACGGCATCTGCGAGAAAAGACACAGATTAATTACAACATCGACAAAGAGATTCAGGTCATCAGCAACTTTGTCGATACCGAAGTGTACAAACGAAAAAACGAATCTTGTTTGAAAAATCGTTTTTCACCGAACAACGAGCGAGTGCTCGTTCACACTTCAAACTTTCGTGCAGTAAAACGGGTTACCGATGTTATTCGGATCTTCGATATTGTTAGAAAAAAAATTCCGTCGCGATTAGTGTTGGTTGGAGACGGACCTGATCGGTCGAATTGTGAATTACTGGCGCGAGAATTGGGTATACACGAACTCATTCATTTTATGGGAAAGCAATCCGATCTTGTTGAAATTCACTCAGCGGCGGATGTCTTCCTAATGCCCAGCCAGCAGGAAAGTTTTGGTCTTTCAGCTCTTGAAGCAATGGCATGTGAAGTTCCCGTCGTTGCCTCCAGTGTTGGTGGATTGCCGGAGTTAGTTGCACACAACCAAACCGGATATGTTGCTGAATTCGGAGATGTAGAACGAATGGCAAAATACGTTATTGAACTTCTCACAAACGAAAACAAACGACTACTGTTTGCCAAAGAAAGCCGAAAACGTGCGGTAGAACTGTTCAACATTGATAAAGTTGTGGATGAGTATGAGCAGTATTATGCAAAAGTCTTGAATTCGCCAAGAGTGGATTGAATTCTACTTCATCACCAATAATTTCTTCCTAAAAAACTTCTGCTCTCCCTTCTCATTCCTCCATGCAAGTTGATAAATATACATTCCGCTTGATGCATTCGTGGCATTCCACTCCTTCTGATGATATCCCGCCTCTTTCATTCCTTCATCCAATGTTACTACTTCTCTTCCAATCGCATCAAATATTTTTAGTGTGATGTTGCCGGCTGTTGGTAATTGGTAGCTGATCGTTGTCGTTGGGTTGAACGGATTCGGATAATTTTGAAACAACTCGAACTTCTCCGGCGGAGAAACTTGAAGCGAAAGCGTCTTTGTCCATGTTTCCCCATTGGAATTTGAGATCGTAAATGTTACTTGTTCCGGTTTATTGACAGGAGAGGATTTGTCAACGGAGAAGGTGAAACTTGCAGTCAAAACCTCCCCATTTTTTATATTTTCAATTTTATATTTGCTATTGCTCATGCGTATCCACTGCGGCACTGATGTTACTTCAACTACAACATTGCTGGCGGTAACTGTTGATGTGTTGACAATGGAAAGTTCAATCGCATTGTTCTGCGAGGCAAAAGGAATGGTGTGTTGCGCGAATATAAAATTGAAAACGCAAAAGATAACAGTCAGCGCTTGAAGTGTTTTCATTAGTCTTTTCCTCCTTTCTTCGACTCTTTCTCCGGTAATCGCTCGATCAAATACTCGGCATTGTATTTGAGCAAGGCATACGCTTCGCTGGTCATGACGATGTCACTGTTGTGTTTCTTCTTTTCTGCTTCTTGGCTCTTCTCGTAGAGCTTCTCTACTTTCTTCACCAGTTTCTCTAACTCTTTTCGTGCTTTGACGGAATCTCCTTTCATCAATGCTTTCTTAGCTTTGTCGATGCGCTTGTCAAGGTTTTTGATGATGCCATCTTCGGCTTGCTCGTCCTCGTCGTGGTCGTCGTCTTTCTTGTCCCTAAGCCAGCCAAGTGCAAAGGCCTGGTGTTTATAGCTGATGAGGGTGTCGAGGAAGTTTAACGCTACAAAAGGTGTTGGTGTTAGAACCGGACCAACCGTTTTGCCAACAACACCAGGACCGTAAGGAGTCAAATCAGAATACCCGGGGATAGAGTCATCTGCCATGCCTTCGGGAAAGGAAGGCAGAGGATGTTCTCCTTCTGCATAAAAAGTAATTACCCCGGGAATTGAAACAGAATGAAAAGAAAAAATTCCTAGTGAATTTCCCGGTTTAATGTTTTTGTCTGATGCTACACAATTGATGATGAATAAATCTTCGTTATGTACACCTATGTACCATTTTTCAGGAGCATTTAGATTGTTCACAGCTAT
>JBFMDF010000388.1:0-2439 GCA_040753935.1 Bacteroidota bacterium
GGGCGTGTCTCGACTAACAAATCGTTTGGCGCCCCCTTGCCATCGTCGCTGACAGCAAGCGTCATTGTCTTGTCTCCGCTCCGCTCCAGAGTAATTTGGATATGTCCCCGGCGGTGCTGATCAAAAGCATGTTTCAGTGCATTCGTTACAAGTTCGTTAATAATCAACCCGCAGGGTATGGCAGAGTCAATGTCGAGGCTAATGTTGGAAATTTTTGACGAAATTGCAATGTGATTTGTTTTTGCCGCAAATGAACTTTGCAGTACCGATATCAGCCTTTCAGTGTACTGAGCCATATCTATCCGGGCAAGGTCTTGCGTTTGGTAGAGAAGTTCATGAACCAGCGCCATCGATTTTACCCGATTCTGGCTTTCAAGAAAGAGAGAGCGTGTACGAAGATCGGAAATGGAAACAGAGTGAAGATTCAGCAGACTAGAGATTATCTGCATATTGTTCTTTACCCTGTGGTGAACTTCTTTCAAGAGAATCTCCTTCTCCTCCAGCGATCGTTGAATTTTCTCTTGCGCTTGTACCCGTTCCGTTACATTTCTGAAATTGCACACGATGGCATTGATGTGCGGATTGTGAACAAGATTTGTCAAGGAACCTTCCAAGTAAATCCATGATCCGTTTTTGTGCTTAAATCGGAACTGCGTTGACGGGACCGATTCACCTTTGTGAAACAACGTATAGATATTTTCGCGATGTATGTGCCGTTGCGCCGGATCGGTTCGTTCCAAAAAATTCATCTTCTTCAGTTCTTCCACCGTAAAGCCGGCTATCTGTTCAACCGAAGGAGTCGCATACAACAATCGCCCCCGTCTATCGAACAGGCATATCCCGTCAGTGCTTTTTTCTACCAACACACGGAATCGTTCTTCACTGTTACGAAGTTCTTCCTCCATGCGTTTCTGCTTCGTAATATTTGCCATTGTGCCGAGCATGCGGTACGCTATTCCCTCTTCACCGTACAGAAACGTGCCTCGGTCGAGCATGGTGGCATACGATCCGTCTTTCACTCTGAAACGATACTCTACATGGTATTCGGTGTGAGCATTCATGGCATCATCCAGCATCTGCATTGCATACGCACGGTCGTCCGGATGAATGTATTGTTCCCACACTGCGATATCGACGGCGGCAAATTCTTCGGGTGTGTATTGTGTTACACTTTCAATAGCGCCGCTCCATTTGATGTGCCCGGTGGCAATTGTATAATCGTACACTAACTGCCCTGTTCGTTCGGCAATAATACGATAGCGCTCTTCGCTTTGCCGCAGCGACTGCTCAACATCATCCCGTTCTGCAAGAAGCGCAGCTAACGCCAAAGAGGTGGTTGATAAGAAAATCAAAAAACCATCGAGCACTGTAATGCTCATGACGTACGATTCTGCCGCAAAAATACCGCTGTGCATTTGAGCGGAAAGAATGGCGTTCAACGAAATAAGGTAGGTGCTAATCACCGCTCCCGGTATTCCAAACCGTATGACACTCCAGGTGGTAAATGGAAAAATCAAAAACACAAAGGAAAAGTTCAGCGATTCTTTCAGATACTCCGTATGAAAAATGATGTACGTGATGCCGACGATGAATATTACTGTAACAAGAAATTCTACAACGTGGGTAATACTCCATCGTTGCTTTGCTACCGTCATAATGTACAAAAGCATCGGCGTAAGGATTAACACCCCCGTCGTATTGCCAATCCACTGCAAGCCAAACGCAGCAAAGAAACTGTTCCATAGACTCGGTTGAACGTAGTAGAGCGAGATGCCCGAAATGATTGCCCCCGTCAACGTACTGACGACGCCGCCATACAAAAAAAGATACCATACGTCCCGCAATCGTTTCATATGCATCTGAAATCCCACAGTAGTGAGAAGGTAATAACCAACAACGGCTTCTACTGTTGAACCGATGGCAAGCAGACCGCCCAGTAAAAATGAATGTGTCAATAGTACATAATTGATTGCCGTACCTATAAACACCGCCGGTAGATATCGAACCCCCTGCCACATCATAATAACGAGAGAAAGCCCTGTCGGAAACCATATTTGGGCAAGCGGGGTCTCAACAAATGAAAACAGTAAGCCGATGTACGTCACTGCGAATACAACGAGTGTGAGCAGTAAAAGCGATGCACTATACGGTAGCGATTTGATGTTCATAGAGTAGTGTGAAGGTATTGAAGGACATATTTAAAGTCAATTCAGATTAAAAATATCTCTTTCTGCTTTCATCCATTTGAAAAAAAAGAACAATTCGTTTATCAAACAACAAAGAGATGAATATCGTTTTAGACGTTACTCGAATAATCCTTCGAACTTGTTAGTAACAATACTCCTATTCTAAAAATCTCATCAACCTCGCCGTTTCAAACTCCATCAAAAAAATTTCCTTCAAAAACCTGACCATTGTGTCCGAGAATAATTTGACTGT
>JBFMDF010000389.1:0-2438 GCA_040753935.1 Bacteroidota bacterium
TCTCTGGTAGAAGGTGATGAAGTCTTTTTCAAAACAACGTTCTACCTTGATCCAAAAAGAAAAATCTCCTCTGTCCGTTTCGTTGATACACTTGATTCGTATCTTATTCTTAACGAACAACCGTATACGGTCAACGGCATACCACTGCCGTCAAAGAATATGACTATTCGGACACAGTCGTTGGCAGTTTCAGCGCTTCGTCCGTTTACCAGAAAAGAACTTGAAGTAAAACAAATTGCTACTGTTGATATTACTGATCTTGTCCGTCCGGGGATAAATGTAATAACGATGTGGGCTACCATCCACAACGTGTCAACGGATACTCTATTGAAAAAATCTACTTCTGCCTTTATTGTAAATGAATTTCATGAAGAAACGACGCTTGCATCAAAGTATGTCACACTTTCACTTCGTCATAAACCCAAAGTTCCGCCGCTTCACATTGAAACAACATACGTTGTAATCAAATGGCGACCCAAGACACTTCAGAAGAAGATTGCAGAAGTGGCGAAAGCACTTGTATCGTTGCAAGCGAGTAACGTACAAAGCGTTGTGTTGGAAGGAATTACTTTTGAACAAAACAGCGCTGTGTTGACGTCTGAGGCAAGGGTCATTTTAGATAATATTACTGAAATTTTGAAAGAACACCCGAAATTGAATATTCAAATTCACGGGCATACCGATAGCACCGGTAGCGCTGTAGCCAACCAACGTATGTCACTTGCGCGAGCCAAAGCGGTAAGAAATTATCTTATGAAGAAGGGAATTTCAGGTAAACGTCTTGTTGCACGGGGATTTGGTTTTTCCAGACCAATAGCCGATAATTCTACAGAAGAAGGAAGGGCGAAAAACAGACGTGTCGAGTTTGTACGACAGCAGTAACAATGCCGTGCGAACAACAATATTGTTCGCACGGACAGACAAGCATTACAACTTTTCAAACCTCGCTTGAAAGAACCTGAGATACTTTGGTTCGTACACCATTCGCAAACCTTTTACCGATTCACGATTGTTCCATACTTCGTAGACTGATTCAACCGTAACATCGCAATGAGCCTGTGTGTACACGCGACGGGGAAAGGTAAGCCGGACAAGTTCAAGTTTCGGATAATAATGGTCGCCGGTTTCTTTGTTCCTTCCTGCCGAAACGATGCCGCGCTCCATTGCTCGAATTCCGGAATCGACATACAATTCTGCCGCAAGGGTTTGAGCGGGAAACTTCAATTGCTCTAATTGCGGATAAAATTTCTTGGCATTCAGGAAAATTGCGTGGCCACCAATCGGGCGAACAATTGGAATGTCTAATTCAATCAATCTATTTCCAACGTATTCAACTTGCCCGATCCGCGCTTGCAAATGATCTAATCGACATGCCTCTTCGATTCCTCGTGCCATCGCTTCCATATCACGACCAGCAAGTCCGCCGTATGTGTGTAGTCCCTCATATACAACAACCATATTCCGTGCTTCTTCAAACACCTCGTAATCATTAACTGCTAAAAATCCGCCAATGTTAACTAACAAATCTTTCTTACCGCTCATCGTTGCGGCATCGGAGTATGAACAGAGTTCAAATAGAATTTCTTTGATGGATTTATGCTCATATCCTTTTTCACGTTGTTTAATGAAATAAGCATTCTCCATCGCTCGTGTGGCATCTAATACTACTTTAATGCCGTGTTGTTTTGCCAGCGAATGCACCGCACGAAGATTTTCCATGGAAATTGGTTGTCCGCCAGCCATATTGACCGTTGCGCCGATGGTAATGTAGGGAATTTTTTTTGCTCCGACTTTTTTAATTAAATCTTCAAATTTTTGTAGGTCAACATTTCCTTTGAAGGGGTGAAGATTATCGGGGTCATGTGCTTCATCAATAATCACATCGACAAACGTTCCGCCGGCAAGTTCTTGGTGCAGTCGTGTGGTGGTGAAATACATATTTCCCGGTACATAATCCCCTGGTTTAATGAGGATTTTGGAAATGATATTTTCAGCACCGCGACCTTGATGTGTCGGTACCACATATTTGTAGCCGTAGTATTCCTGCACTTTGGATTCAAGATGGTAAAAGTTTTCACTGCCGGCGTATGCTTCATCGCCGAGCATCAGTCCAGCCCATTGATAATCACTCATGGCATTTGTACCGCTGTCGGTGAGCAAGTCGATATACACATCTTTCGATTTCAGCAGAAAAGTGTTGTAGCCGGCTTCGGCAATCAGCCGTTCACGCTCTTGGCGTGTTGTCATTCGCAATGGCTCAACTGATTTAATTTTAAATGGTTCAGCCCATGATCGTCGCTGTAAGTGTGGCATAGTCTGTTCCAGTCTATTCGTTGATTTTAGAATGTGTTTTCATTACTTTGGTGGTAACTAATACGTGCAGAATATACTCAACACTTGCTGCAGAAACAACGAAATACACTATTAATGAATTTTTC
>JBFMDF010000390.1:0-2437 GCA_040753935.1 Bacteroidota bacterium
CATCGTTGGAGCAGGGGATGGTTCAGGATGAAATTGTTACTACCAGAGATGGAAGGATGGTTATTCCAATTAAGGCAGAACTCAAAAATAAATTTCCAGGATTTATTCATAGTACATCTGCTTCGGGACAAACAGTTTTTATTGAACCTTCGGAGACGTTAACGCTTAACAACGAGGTGACTGAATTATATTTCCAGGAAAAACGTGAGGTTGAAAAAATTTTACGTGAACTAACAACACAAGTGCATGACACTCTTGATTCACTTCAGACAATTGTTGATGTGATGATGCAAATAGATTTATGTTATGCAAAAGCACGTTATTCTATTGAAACAAAATCAAATAAGCCGTTACTGAAAGAAAAAGGTTCGCTCATCATTCGACAGGGATATCATCCCATTTTACTACTTCGACATGATAGAAAAACTACCGTCCCGCTCTCAATCAAAGTTGGCCATTCGTTCAATACGTTACTTATTACTGGTCCCAACGCAGGTGGTAAGACTGTAGCACTGAAAACCGTAGGGTTACTTTCGCTCATGGTGCAATGTGGCATTCATGCTCCGGTTTCTCCTGATTCTGAATTCCCGATATTCAAAAAGTTTTTTGTGATTATTGGAGATAATCAGTCGATTGAAAATGATTTAAGTACCTACAGTTCTCATGTTTTGCACATGAAGAATATTGTAGAAGAAGCGGATGATTCTTCGTTGGTGCTTATTGATGAGATTGGAGCAAATACCGACCCGGCTGAAGGAGGTGCTATTGCCGCCGCTATTCTTGAAATATTAACGGCAAAAGGAGCAATAACAATTGCGACTTCACATCAGGCCGCATTAAAAGCGTTTGTTCACGATTCGAAAGGTATGGAAAACGGAGCGATGGAATTTGATCAAATTACGTTGCTCCCAACTTATCGGTTGAAAATTGGTTACCCTGGCAGTAGTTACGCGTTGGAAATTGCTCAGCGATTAGGAATTAGCGAAACTGTTGTTAGCCGAGCGCGCACACTACTTGGCGATCAGAAAGCAAGGCTCGAAGAACTTATACTGGAATTAGAAAATCGTTCACAAACTCTCGAACAAAAACTTTCAATAGCTGACTCTGAAATAAGAAAATATAAAGACTTAACAGCTGAATATGAACGTAAATTAAAATCATTAAATCTTGAACTTCGAGAAGTTAAAAAAAAGGCAATTGAAGAAGCAAAAGCAATTATAGAGAAAGCCTCGTCAACTGTTGAAAATACTGTTAAAGAAATACGAACACGACAGGCAACTAAAGAGGTAATTAAAGAAGCAAGGGAGCAACTTTTTACGCTTCAAAAAAAAATTTCAACTCTTGAATCTGAAATACTGGATAGCGAAAATGCGCAATCCAATAACACCTTAAAAATTACTATCGGTGATTTTGTTATGCTAAAGTCTGGTGGACAAATTGGGGTTGTGCAAACGCTTCCCGATAAACACGGCAATCTTTTGGTTTCATTTAATACAATAAAGGCGTGGGTAAATATTTCCAATATCCAATCTGTTACTAAAAAAAGTGAGAAGAAAAATACTGTAACGTATTCATTGCCAATTGAAAAACAATTTTCAACTGAAGTAGATGTTCGAGGTTTGTATAGCGATGAAGCGATAGTAAAGGTCGATAAATTTCTCGATGATGCAGTGTTAGCAGGTTTGCATCGAGTTGATATAATTCATGGTAAAGGTACTGGCGCATTACGGAAGAAAATAACGTTATTTCTGGAGCACGACACTCGCATCAAATCTATTCGTATGGGAGAATGGAACGAAGGTGGAGCAGGAGTAACTGTTGTGGAACTGGCTGAATGAAAAAAATAAAAAAAATATTGATCGCAAATCGTGGTGAAATTGCTGTTCGTATTCATCGTTCAGCAAAAGAAATGGGCATTGAAACAGTAGCCGTGTATTCTGACCTTGATCGAACAGCGCCGCATGTTCTGTTGTGTGATTATGCCTTTCCACTGCACGGTGGAAGTTCTGCTGAAACATATCTCGATATTCAAAAGATATTAACAATTGCAAAGAACGCCAAAGTAGATGCTATACATCCGGGCTATGGATTTCTTTCAGAGAAAGAAGAATTTGCATACGAAGTAACTAAAGCCGGATTTATTTTTATTGGACCAACAGCAAAAACTATTGGGTTGCTTGGCAGCAAAACAGCCGCCAGAGAACTATTAAGTAAACACAATATTCCTATTGTTCCCGGCACTACTCGTCCGATTCAAACAACCGAAGAAGCGAAACAAGTTGCACAGAGCATCGGATTTCCTGTTCTCATTAAAGCATCCGGTGGTGGCGGAGGGAAGGGAATGCGAAGAGTGGATACAGAGTCAGAATTGGAAAATGCTATTGAAAGAGCCCGTAATGAAGCAAAAAAAGCATTTGGTGACGATCGGGTGTACATA
>JBFMDF010000391.1:0-2425 GCA_040753935.1 Bacteroidota bacterium
GGATAAAACTACCCAAAAGATACTCCAGTAAACAGCTTTTCGTAAATGCATTTAGTACATTATTTCTTATATTCGGTATCATTAAGATACAAAAACATCGTTGCATAACAAATTAGATTTTTTTTTGAAATTCGGTCTTATTCTCAATCATAGCATAGTGCCGATACCTATTCGTTTTAAGATAATTTTCATGAAACAACTTTTATTCATTGCCCTTTGTGCGTTTCTTTTTCTTTCATGTGAACGAAACAATAAACAGCCCGAATCAGCACAACGCCCTCAATCGATGAAGAAACACTACCCTGAGTTCAGCGGAAGGAACGCGTTCCACTATCTTACGAAACAGACAAATTTTGGTCCGCGCAATCCAAATTCCACCGGCCATCAGAAATGCCTTGAATTTTTAAGTACCGAACTTGGCAAGAATGCCGACAAGATAACCCTTCAGTCATTCAATGTGCAGGGGTATCATGAAACATTGAAGTTGACGAACATTTTCGCTTCATTCCGACCGGAATTGCAAAAAAGAATTCTGCTGATTGCCCATTGGGATACTCGTCCACGAGCCGAAGAAGACCCGAATCCGGAAAGCAGAAATAAACCCATCATCGGCGCAAACGATGGCGCCAGCGGTGTTGCGGTACTACTGGAACTTGCACGAATTTTCAAACACACCCCACCTCCAATCGGTGTGGATATATTACTGACCGACGGTGAAGACTACGGAAACTCTCAAAAGGATGGCAACGACAATCTTTACCTGCTCGGTGCAAAACATTTTGCTAAAACAAAAAGTCCCACCTACACTCCGCAATTTGGTATTTTATTGGATATGGTAGGAGACAAGGATTTGCAAATACCGCTCGAACAACATTCGATGCGGTATGCGCCTCATGTATTAGAAATGGTGTGGGGAGCGGCAGAAGAAATTGGCGTTACGAATTTTATCAACGTTCCCGGAGAAGCGATTACCGACGACCATATTCCCTTGAATGAAGTGGGTATCCCCACCATTGATATTATCGATTTCCAGTATCCCTATTGGCATACACATCAAGATACACCCGATAAATGCAGCGCCGAAAGTTTAGAAGCAGTCGGCAAAGTCCTCTCGGTACTAATTTACTCAAAGCTGGAGTAACAGTATGAATCAATTATCTTCCTCATCTCGCTTTGCACTGTTTGAGTTCTGGCGGATTATCGTCCCCGGTATCTATTTTACCTTTCTGGTTGTAGTGCTCGCCATTGCATTTGAATTGCCGTACTTTTTGTTCGATTCACCGTTCATCTCCCTAACCATTTTTTTTGTAACCTCACTGGTTGCCGGACTGACGTTCTATGCGAAAGAAACACCGAAAAAGCGCAAAGCATTTCAATCCAATCAGCCCAGTTTGCTCATCTTGAATAGGTCGCGTGAAATTTCTTCACACAAACCGCTCACCGAAGACGAAGCGCGCCGGCTGTATTTCTATATTCTCAATCACCACATGCCGCTCACCGTTCATGACAAAATCTTCTACTTTGGCATGATTTACCACATCATGATCAATATTCGCCGCACATCATTCTGGTTCGGCGTGCTCGGGTTTCTCGGATTGATTGTCGAAATTGTTATGACGAATTATTTGACGCCGGTTTCGATAGTTTCTGTTCTTCTCATCTGGCTTGTCTATTTCCTCAATGTACGGTACAACAAAGCAGATAGAAAAATGCAGGAAAATTATTTGGATCAAATCTTCTGGCTTGAAATGAATAAAGAGTTGGTCGATACGATGATTCGCCAACGTACGGAGTCTCAATGAGCGATATTTTTCTCGATGTTCACATTGCTGTTCCACCGGATGAAGAAGTGCGGGAAATTCTACCGGCCGCACTATCGGAACTTGGCTTTGAAGGATTTTCCGAAGATGAGCGTGGAATTCACTGCTTTATTAAAAAAGAGTTGTGGTACGATTCCATTGAACACATCCTCAAAGACCTTTCCGAGCAGTTGAATCTTCCATTTGTCGAATTACTGAGCATTACTGAAATTGTCAACAAAAATTGGAATGAAGAATGGGAAAAATCCATTAAGCCGATCTCAGTAACGGAAAACATCATCGTTACACCATCATGGCACCCTGTACACGAAGAGAAAAAAATTATCCTGACGATTGATCCAAAGATGACCTTTGGTACCGGCTACCACGAAACAACGCGTCTGATGCTGAAACTACTTGAACAATATATTGTTCACAATGCTACGGTGTTAGATGTAGGAACAGGCACCGGCATTTTGGCGATTGCCGCTGTTAAACTTGGCGCTCAACACGCTATCGGAATCGATATTGATGAATGGACGCAGAACAACGGAGTAGAAAATGTCCAGCGCAACGGCGTCGAAAAGCAAGTAGAAATCAGAATCGGTTCGCTCAGTGTGGTATAC
>JBFMDF010000392.1:0-2416 GCA_040753935.1 Bacteroidota bacterium
GCCGATTTGCTGCTGAGTCTGTTTCAACTCATTGACGATCGTCGCTTTTGCCGATGCCGGAATATCGAAATATCGCTGAATTGCTTCAATAAAATCATCAAAATTTTCAGTCCCGTATTTTCGGAACAAATAGTCCAGTTCCCGAATGATCGCACGGCGATACTTCGGAGAATTTTGTTCCAGCGACCGTGTAAGATCGGCTTTTAGTTGTTCTATTTTGTCGCGTGAAGTCATGTTCGCACTACGCCTTTCAAATTAAATTTCTCCATAATCTCATCACAGACATATCTATCAAGGTCCACAACCTCAAAGCGAACAACCCATTTTGTGACATCCTTCATCATCATCCATGCTTTCCAGAGATCCAGCGCATCATATTTTCCGGCAATGAGTATTCCGTGTTTATGCAGAAATTCAAATCCTTCACCCTTGCGATCTTGTATCGGCGCATTACAGGTTTGCTCTTCGTACGGTTTCTCCGTCAGCTGGATAAGCCCGAACTTCTTTCCGCCAAACCGCGGACTTGTGTCCCAGGCTTGAACAATGTCGCCTTTGTTGTAAGCAAGAGCTGTTCGTAATTGCCAGTCGCGACGAGTGACATTTTTTTCAAAGGCAATGACGGCTGGCGTTGTATATGCAAAACTGATGATCTTCATACCGCTAACAATCTTTCGTAATACTCTTTCACAATCTCACTTTGAATCCATTGCCGGATCCCGCAAACGGTAGAAACCAGAGATGATACTGTTCAGGACCGATGTCGAACGTTCCTCCGTAGGTCCGCTGATCGGCGTACGGAGGAGAAGTCATAATCAAATCAACAAATCCTTGCGGCATCCGCGACATCGTAATTTTACAATCTTCGTTGTATGAACAATTGACTTTCATTATTCCTATCACCCTGTTTGTGAACGCCGTGCACGCCTGTTCTTGGTTTTCACCGGATTGAACGGCCGTTTGAAGTACGGATTGCCAGTCGGTTTTTCAATCCATTCAGCAACATATCCGCAGTGCGGACAACGCCGGGCAATTCGCCGATATGGTTTGTAAAAGTGATCATCCACTTTAATGACCACACGCACAGGTGTTTCATCGTTTTCCAGATCGGCATAATCAAGTTTGCACTTCGGACAAATCATAATTTTTTTTCGTAGCTCCTGCGGAAGGAATTGCACCTTCATTCCAACTCTTCGGAATCGCGCTCACTCTGCGCTTACATTCTTGTGGGGAATGTTACACAGCTGCACGCAGGAATTGTTTCCTCTCCTTTAATGATGTCCTCCCCCTGCCAAAGGGGGAGGAATAGGAGAGGGCAAAAAAGGAAAGGGCTACCGCTCTCCAACATCTCCTGCAAATTGCGCCGTCTCTTCCTCGTTCGCTTTCGCTCTGGCTATGTCAACCGCTTTTCTCCACGCGTATTCTCTGGTTGGCGCCTGCACCGTAATCGTCACGCTTCTCGGCTCGGCACCGTCTTTAATAAAGTTGAACTGGAACGAAAATTTTTCCATCGGTGTAACTGTATCGGCACTGTCGCCGTTTTCCGCCGGCGGCGCTCCACCGGAATTTGGAATGATTTGGATCTTTTCATCTTCTGCGACCAATTTCAACGCCGCTTCTTCGGCGCGTTTCTTCCACCCTTTCCCCGGTTCCACCTCAACCGTAAATTGCCGGACTTCTTCACCGGCGCTGTTGGTGACTTTTACTATCGCTTGCATAGTTGCCTCTCCTTGTGTTGTGTAAGAAAATAGTTGACGTGTAACTTGTTCACTGTCCAGACTGTTCGCGGATCTCCGAATGGTCCATTCTCCTCACCGGCTTTCATCACCAGCGCCAACTCGCACAACTCGTGCCGCCGTCCGGTCACTCTGTTAATCGGCCATGATAGATGGTCCGCGATGTCGTTGTCTGTTCCTCTGCCGATCTCCCATAATGCAATCAGCACCTTGGCGCGCGCTTCGGAAAGATGTTCCTGTATCTTTCGATAGACGGCGTCCCGGTTTTCTGTCGCATCGAATAATGTCGGCGCCGCGCTCATGTACTTTCCGGAATGGATTCCCATTTGATGTCGTAAAAGAATTTTTCTTCCTGATCAACCTTCAGCCCGACTGCCGCAAGTTTGGTGTCGTCAATCTCTTTACCGCTGTAGGCGGCAAGAATGGATTCTTTGTTCACTTCTTCCTTGGTCCGGATGTACTCTACCGCCCATTTGAATTTCTTCAGCAGTTCGAGCACGGTTTCCCATTTGTATTTGCGGTTGAGCAATGCCAGTTTCGGCGGCGTGGTGCGGAACCCGGCGATACCGTGAACGAGTTCTTTACTGCGCTGTTTCTCAAATTCGTTCTTGTTGTTGATGCAGAATTTTTCCAATTCCTTTTCGAGCATTGCCTTACTGGTGCGTACAAGGTAGGTGTTCATC
>JBFMDF010000393.1:0-2372 GCA_040753935.1 Bacteroidota bacterium
GCCTGTAAAAACGCCCATATCACTCAACTACCATTTCTTCCTGAAACATTTCAGCGGGAATATATCCTTGTTCTTTTACTGACAAGAGAATATCCACAATCGGTGCAACTTCCACAAATTGCATTAAGTAGTTCCGTAGTTTAGAGGCATTGGGAATTCCCCGCAAATATCCGGAATAGAATTTGCGCATTTCAATCACTCCTCTCCTCTCACCTTTGAACTCTGCTGACGATTGGAGCAACTCTAGACAAATATCAATCCGTTCAGCCAGCGAACGAGATGGAGCAACTTCTCCGGTAGAAAAATAATGTTTCACATCCGAAAAAATCCACGGGTTATCAATTGCACCGCGGCCTATCATCACACCGTCGCAACCGGTATCGTCAAACACTTCTTTAATCTGCTGGGGATCTCGTAATCCGCCATTGACAATGATCGGAATGTTCACTGCCTGTTTTACTTTAGGAATCCAACTATAATCAGGATCGCCGCTATGTCCTTGCGAGCGAGTACGACAGTGAATTGTCAATGCAGCAACTCCAATGCCTTCAAGCATTTTCGCCACTTCGACAATGTTGATGGAAGACTCATCCCATCCCGTCCGAGTTTTGACCGTCACCGGCAGTTTTGTTGCTTTAATGACATTAGCAACTATTCTTTCCATGCGCGGAAGATCTTTCAGCAAACCTGCACCGGCACCACGTCCGGCAACATTTTTCACCCAGCATCCGCAGTTAATATCAATGAAATCAGGATTGAGTGAATCTGCCATTCGCGCGGCCCCTTCCATCGCATTTTCATCTCCGCCGTACAGTTGAATACCAAACGGACGTTCTTCCTCCGAAAACAGCATTTTTTTGAATGTCTTTTCGGAATTGCGGACGAGTCCATCAGAATTGACAAATTCTGTGTACATCATATCCGCCCCTAACCGTTTACAAATGAGTCGAAACGGTTGATCGGTTACATCTTCCATCGGCGCGAGAATGATGGGCTTGTTTATATTTATTTTTCCAATATTCATATTTGTTTAACCTTGCAAAGGTTATGAAAAGTTCTCCTGAACCTTTGCAAGGTTCTTTTTCCATTCGGTGGGTTGGCGTTAATCTGCCGAAGTGAATCTGATGCTTCACTTAGGTGAAGGCAGGCGCCGACTCCAAAAATTAGTTCGATTTTATATGCTGCACAATAAAATCAGCGAACTGTTTAGTTCCTACTTTTGAATTCGGATTCAAATCTCTTGTTACTTCATTCGGATTTTTTAACGTGTCGCTGATAGCGTTGTGAATTTTGTTGGCAGCTTCAGTTTCACCCAAATAATCGAGCATCATAGCAGATGCCAAAATGATAGCAGAGGGATTGGCGATATCTTTTCCGGCTATATCGGGTGCGCTGCCGTGAACTGCTTCAAAAATTGCAGCGTTTGTTCCGATGTTGGCTCCCGGTGCAACGCCAAGTCCTCCCACCAACCCCGAACACAAATCAGAAAGAATATCACCAAACAAATTAGTCGTAACGATGACATCGAACTGATTTGGATTGAGCACCAACTGCATTGCCATGTTGTCAATAATAATGTCGTTGCACTGAATATCCGGAAACTCACTTGCCACTTGCTTTCCCACTTCAAGAAATAAACCACCGGTGTATTTCAGAATATTGGCTTTGTGAACAATGGTAACCTTTTTGCGATGATGTTTTCGTGCGTACTCAAACGCTGCCCGTACAATTCGTTCTGAACCATACCGCGTAATGATGCCGATTGTTTCGGCGGCGCTTTTTTGCGCATCGATATAATGTTCAATTCCAGAATAAAATTCTTCAATGTTTTCACGGAACATCACCAGGTCAACATTACTATAGTGCGAGGGCACTCCTTCAAATGATTTTGCAGGACGCAAGTTAATGTACAGGTCGAACTCCTTCCGCAAAGCAACGTTAACGCTTCTGAATCCTTTTCCTAATTGCGTGGTGAGGGGACCCTTTAATGCAACTCTGTTTTTTTGAATAGACTCAATCGTTTGTTCGGGAATAGGGTCTTTGTATTTTTCAATTCCCGCCATCCCTGCATATTGTTCATCCCAGCGAATATCAACACCTGTTGCTTCAATAACGCGAACAGCCGCTTCAATAATACTGGGCCCGATTCCATCGCCGGGAATAAGGGTAACTGTGTACATTGTTGCCTTACATTAATTCTAGAATATTTTATTTAATTTACGGAAAAAGTAAGGGAGTTCAAAGAATTGAATGCTAATATAACAAATTTTTAACGATAGCACTGTTGTTTTACATATTCTATATCGATATATTCTAGGAAAACAAATGGAGTAACGATGATAACTGTAACAGTTTCGCCCAAATATCAAGTC
>JBFMDF010000394.1:0-2345 GCA_040753935.1 Bacteroidota bacterium
AACGCTGCTATTCCAATCATCTGTTTCATAGGTACCTCTACTCCTAAAAAATTAAATGTGTAGTAAAATATAGTTAATAAACTCTTTTGTTACCAGCATTGCGTTACCGCACAATGGTCATCTTTCCTATCGCTTCGCTTGAATAGCGTCCGTCAATAGTTTTTGCCGTCACTGTGTACAAATATAATCCATTGCCAACCAAATCACCATCACTGTCTTTCCCATCCCATTCGGCTCGGAAAAATCTTTCATTGTATGCTGAACGTTCTATGGTATGGATCAATCTCCCGGCAACGGTATATATTTTAATTGTTACATCAATAGGTGAAAGTTGGTTATGCTGAAACGTAAACGTTGTTTTGGTCGTCATGGGATTGGGGAAAGTAAAAACATTGGAAATAGACAACCCCTCAGTTGAACTTACCACAAAGGTTGCCTCAGCGGTTGAAGAATTATTGTACACATCCCACGCCCTCACTTTAATGGTATGAGGACCGGGAGAAAGATTGGATAAACGGTATTCCGCCGTGCCGGCTTGATACGAATCAAGCTTTCCCTTATAGAAACTGGTAAGGTCGATGCTCTTTGAACTTTCATCAATCCACGCTTCAAGACGATGGCCAATGGAATTTGCTGATGAATTGATGCCGGAGTTGTCGTGCAATTCTACAATCACTGTCGGATTGCTGTTCACAACATCACCCGAGCGGAACGATGGTGTATCAAAATAAATTGAAATTTGCGGACCAACAGAATCCGGCGGCGCCTGCTGATTTGTTCCACCGACGATAAAGTTGGTCGTGTAACCTCTACCGTCGCTTGAATCATTAGAAAAGTAGAGCGAGATACGGCCGTTTCTGTTTTCGTATGAAATATCTTTGGGAATGACAAATGATGCTGTTAATTCACCGTTGTTGATCGAGGCATCGCCTCTGTAAATCACCGTACCGTTTTCTCTTATTACCACTGACGGTATCTGCAGAATTGTACGTGTCCGCTCCGCGTCGTACACTGTAATTGTCGTTACACCATTATACGAAGCCATGATGACATTTGAAGGATCACGCACAGTACCTTTCAGCGTTACTTTTTTTAACGCCTGAAGTGTATCTTGCACTGTAATACTTTTCCCGTTAATTGAATCAACGACGATCTTCCCTGTCGGTATAACCAGACGCACAGTCGGGTCGCCAAGAAGAAAATATTTTTGTTCATTCTCGTCTGCAAAAATATTATTCACAGCATTTTTCGTAAGCAAATAGGCATCCCCTAATCTTAACACCGGATTGCTTAAGAGAACAAACGAATAAAACGCCTGGTTTAGGGTTGCATTTCTATCGGCATAAACGGCACGTGTGGCGCTCAACACCCCTATTGCCCCACCATTCTGTACTACCAATGCCTCTTCGGCTGAACTTTGTTCGCCTGCTTCGTCGAATCTTCCCCAATCACATGTTGCCGCAACAATGAATGTCAACTTATCGGCGTTGAAAAATTGCGTCTTTACATCATCATACGTCAGAATGGCTTCATGTGCCCAGACCTTCGGATTGCCATGACCGGCATAATTCAGAATCAATGTGCCGTTATTCACTTGATCAAGAATTGCTTGCCGGGCTTCCGGACGCTTTCTGCCAGATGATGCATATACAAGAGGATATTCTTCCGTATAAATCCGTTTTATTTCAAAATCTTTTGGAGTTAGTCTTGCCAATGTTTCAGAATCATACGTATTAAAGACTTCACCTCCGGGCCAATCAGGTGACCATAGATCATCGGCAACAATAGTAATTGTATTCTTCCAATTAGATTTGACAGATTTCGTTTCATAGCGGATAATTTTGTCCACCAGCAATCGCGCCTGATCAACACTGCGAGGACACAACCGTCCTGCAGCAATAGATACTTTTTCCGGATTCAGAGGATCGAGGTATGAAAAGAAATCTTCATTATTGTATGAATTGATTTTGCTGTTCGATTCTGGTGTTTGGTACGTTGGCACCCACCACCGGTCGTTTCCCAAAATTCTTTTTACGTCAAAGCTTGCATCGCCAAACAGGAGGACATACTTTGGTTTTACGTTCCAATAATCAGTAGCGTATTTTAGAAAATCTCGTATCGCTACCGGATCGGGCAACCCAAGACCAAACTCATTAAACAACGTGTCAATATCTACAACAATCGTTGTCAATGGCTGACGCAGCGATTCTTTGTGATTCTTCAGCCGCACTGCTTCGCTCTTGAATTCATTGTGTGTGATGATGATAAATTCCGCTCCGTTGTAACCATGAAGATTTGAATTGGAAAGTTTGGCAAATGATTTCGGATACTTAAACGAAGATGTC
>JBFMDF010000395.1:0-2342 GCA_040753935.1 Bacteroidota bacterium
AGATTCTGTTAGTGGAATGGAGGATTTATCCAGAATTCCAATTTTGAGCAGAAAACAAAGCCATCATCCATAGGGCATATTGCTCTGTAGAAATGAGAATCTTCTAATAATGAAATATTGCATTGAACTTTAAGGAATCATATATTTACCATTGCAAGAAGAGGTGGAAAAGAAGGGAGTGTTTACATATTCTTTTGTAAGATGAAAAAATTTCCAGCAGGAGGTAAAAAATACCTGACTGCGGAATTAAAATAAAAAATTGGTTTGTTTTTGTAGGTTGGTCTTTGGCATAGATTGTGCAAGACCAGTGGTAGGTTAAGCAACCTATTAGTCACATATCCATTCACTAAATTAAAGGAGATATATTATGGGACAACAACAATTGTTGCTCATCATTCTTGGTGTGATCATCGTTGGTATCGCTGTAGCGGTCGGTATTACGATGTTCCAAGACAACGCCGTTAGCGCAAATCGCGACGCTGTAACAAACGATTTGGTCCAACTTGCTGCGAAAGCACAACAGTTTTACCGCAAACCAGCCGCATTGGGTGGTGGTGGAAACTCATTTGCGAGTTTGACGGCAGATGCAGCTGGTATGGCATTGTTGGTTTCAACGGCGTTTTCAAACAATGATAATGGTACTTACACGATTAAAACCGCCGGAACTGGAACACAAGTAGTGTTCCAAGGTGTTGGTAAGACCGCACTAAGCGATGGAACGTATCCAACTTACGAATGCACGGTTACAGCAGCGGGATACACCATTACAAAGACCAACTAAAAAATCTGAAGAGGGCATTTAATGCCCTCTTCATTTTTATAAAGGAAAACGAGAATGGGACAACAGCAGTTATTATTGATTATACTTGGCGTGATTATCGTGGGTATCGCTGTTGCCGTTGGAATTACACTTTTTCAAGATAATGCTGTCAGTTCAAACCGTGATGCTATGACAAATGATTTAATGCACTTAGCAGCAAAAGCGCGTCATTACTATTCGCGCCCAACATCAATGGGTGGCGGTGGGCATTCGTTTACTGGACTGACTGCAGATGCAGCAGGAATGCTGAAACTTGTTACTTCAAGTTTTTCTGATAATTCAAACGGTACGTATACAATTATAACTGCAGGTGACAACAACCAGGTTGTTTTTCAAGGTGTTGGTAAAACAGCTCTTTCAGATGGTTCATATCCAACAATAAGGGTGACAGTAACACGTTCTGGACACACATTTACCATAGTAAATTAAGTCGGATTTTCATTGGAAAGATGAAGCAGGGGCACTGTTGAGGCCGTACCCCTGCTTTTTTGTTTTTTTGATAGAACGTTAGTAGTTATTGATTTTATAGAAGTTCGGTAGTATCTTTCAATCAAGAGTCCTCCCACATAATAATCTCGTTTCTTTATGGCTGAATTTCGAATAGACGGTGTTTCGCTGAGTGGTAAACCTGTTCAAGGCATTATCAATGCCGAGAACATGAAACAAGCCAAAGAGAAAGCCGCTCAAATGGCACGTGAACGGAAGTTCAAAGTTTCTGCCATCCACGCTCGCTCTACATTTCTTTATCGCGTTAAAAAAGGAAACGAAAAACCCATCGATGGTGAACAAAAAGCATTCACAAAACAGGAAGTGATTGATGCACTCACTAAAATGGGGTACAACGTTGTCTATGTCCGGAAGAAATTATTTGAAGGAAGAGGCGGAAAAGTACCTGACACTGAAGTAGTGTCCTTTGTTCGAGTGAGTTCAGATTTAATCCGCCAGAAATTGCCGTTTAATGATATGATGGCAATGTTGATTAACGATATTCAAAACAAAACGTTGCGCGAAGCCATTCGTGAAATCAATCAAGATCTCAAACAAGGCAAGGATAGCGAGAAAGCATTTCAAAAACATGAGAAAGCGCTTGGAAAATTTGCGGCTCACATGCTTGGCCTTGCTTCGAAGAGCGGTAACATGGGGGAAATATTTGAAAGCACCGCCAAATTTCTCGAGCGCAACGCTCAATTCAAAAAAGATTTGAAGAGTGCGCTGATTATGCCGGTTGTAACATTGGTTATTCTTTTTATTGCTGTTGGATACTACGTCGCCTACATCTTTCCGGAAACGGCAAATCTTTTCCAAAAATTTAAAATCGAATTGCCGCCGATGACAGCGGCAACATTGAAGTTGAGCGACTTCATCACTTCAAACATTGTGTGGATTATTTTGATGATTGCCATTCCTGTAGTGGTATTTGCGCGGTTTGCTACCACAGAGCGCGGACGGTATTACATCGACAAATATATTTGGAAAATTCCCGCCATCGGTGATCTTTTGCATAAAACCAGTATTGAAATTT
>JBFMDF010000396.1:0-2327 GCA_040753935.1 Bacteroidota bacterium
TTGTCGTACTCGGATTGAATGGATTCGGATAGTTCTGCGACAATTCAAATTTCAGTGGTGTTGTAATGTCTGTGGTTTCTTCATCAAGGTCTCCCCACTTTGCGGGATAACTTGCTGTATTTGCTACTTTCGGAGCGGTGTATGTTACTTTCACATACACATTCTGGGCTGGATTCGATGTGTAGGTATTCTTCACCTTGATTTTATAGAACCCTTTTGCTGTCGGAGTGTACGTCAGCGTAAGATTTCCTGTTCCGGAAACTGTTTTAACAATTGAACCAGCATTATTATACAAATTCATCGTTAAGTTTTTTGTGGTGTTGGTCGGATAGAGATAAGCGGTAATTGTCTTGTTCGCTTCGGAGAAAATCCTTCCCGCCGTTCTTAACGCTGCGGAATTTGCTGGAAGCGCTCCACCTTGCTGTAGCGAACTTGCATGCGAATCGCCGAGGTCGTTCGCCATTTCCCATTCCTGTGTTGTCGTTCGTTCTGCTGGATTGAAACCACCGCTAATTCCGGCTGGACCCCAGATTGTGTATCCGCGGCGGACATTGCTTCCGTCACACGGTGGCACCCAAATTGTTACTCTGCCTGAACCATCAACCCAGATATCGCTTGAATTTGCTCCGGAGTAATCGTGCAGTTGCGTGCCGGGAGGAAAATCGGTTTGAATTGTTGCGCTCTGCCAGGTGCTCCAACTGTCGTTTACGCCAATAATTGCTTTCGCGCTTCGTTCAATGATCAGCAAATCAGCTGCCTGCCAGCGCACTTTGTATGCACCGGTTTTAAAATTCAGTTTCTGATGACACCAGATAATATTCATAATCGCGTCGCGAACTGGTAGATCAGTTGTATTTGTCGGAAGATGCGTGTATCGTTTGGACGTTCCACCGATGTCGAAGAGATCCTCGAAGAAAACCTGTGGTGAACCGTCCACGGCACATGCAACAGCGTACGCCGCGGAAAGACGCGCATCGAACGGATCAATATGTCCGCCGCCGAGTTCGTTTCCCGTGTCCCACCCGATGTAATTGCCGTTTGCATCTTTAATCGGACGGAATGTATCATGATTGTTCACAAAGGGCACAGTGCGGTAGCGGTTACTCTGCTGCGCATTCGGTAACGTTCCGATATTGTACGAACCACCGGCACTCACCATATTCTTCAATTCCTGACGAAGACTGAAATCGAACGTGCCGACGAGGTCTTCCGTACCGCCGTTGCTTGTCCGCACATTGTTGATCCACGTATCCATTTCGGATGCACTGCCGACATATTCACCGACGGCAAACATGTTTGCCCCACCATTTGCCCAGCCGGCGTTGTATTTCAAATTCCACAAAAAGTCTTGCGTTGCCCACCATGGAAAATGCTTTGCCGCATCAAGCCGCACACCGTCAAATCCCGTTTGCTTTTTTAACCAAATAAGCCAGTTGCGGGCATTCGTCCGCATATAGTCGGAATATTGAGTCGGATTGTATGTCGCATTCGAACTTTGTCCGTACGCTCCGGAGTAGTAACAGATATCAGGACCAAACCAATTCACACACCAATCGCCGGACAGACAGTTGTGAGCGGAATTTGCATGAAAGTTCTGCCAGTTTTTGGGCCACCGGCCGGAACGTGCGAGATAGTTTGTTGCTGTTTCGTCATTGGCGGGGGTTGCGTATGAAACGTATCTGAAATTTTTATACAAATTTCCATCGCCGTTTGCCGCCGCCGGATCTTGTCCCCCCGCTCCGGTAGCGGAACCGGCATTATCCATATGATTCAATACAATATCTTGAATCACATCAATGCCGTTTGCGTGCATGACGGCAACCATGCGAAGATATTCATCTTTCGTACCAAGACGTGTTTTCAAACTCCCCTTTTGATATTTATCTCCGAGATCATAGTGATCAAACGGCGAATAACCGTTACTGTTTGTTCCTGCATTTTTAATCGACGGCGGAATCCACACAGCATCAATTCCCATATCTCTCAAACGCGGGGCAAGATCAGCAAGGTAGTTGTACCATCCGTTGGGATAATTGTTGTTCCAGTAGTCCCACCAGAACGCCTGCAGAACAACTTTACCGTTCCATGGATTTTGAGCAACGGTGACGGAAAATAACAACAGTGGAAGAAGAAGAAAAAACAACAGCCTGCGTAACACTAACATAGGGAGACCCTCCAAAAATATTATTGGAATATGTTGAGGCCACAGGTGGCGTGAGAAAATGTGAAGTTGAGTATACTAAAGGGAAACCTAATGCGCAAGAAATTTTTTCAAATGGAAGCGGTTTTTAGTGGCAAAAATGGAAGGAATGTGGAAGCGGAGAAAT
>JBFMDF010000397.1:0-2325 GCA_040753935.1 Bacteroidota bacterium
GTTGATCGCGCTTGGAGTGTTCATGCCGTCTCAGTTGTACGATACCGTAATTCAAATTTCAAAAGATTTCGGAGTCACATTATGACCTCACACTCCGTCCAAAATCATCAGCCATTTCACCTTAACGATATTCCCATTCTTTCAATTACAGAATTCGAAGAATCTGTCCGTGAAGCATTGCTCACTCATGCCCGCATGATCGGATTATTCGGATTAGAAACAAATCCCTCGTACACAACTGTTCTGGCAGTGCTGGCAAATTCGTCAACCTCAACCATCCACCTATTGGGGACGGCAATACCTTCAACCGAACGCAGTTTGAAAAGTTTTGCCGATATCTACCCGCAGACACATTATTTTGAATGTGAACTTGCAGAGAACCATAATATTGTGCCGGTCGGACATCCATGGCTTCGTCCCGTACGGAAACAAACCGTTGTGTTGGAAAATCAACCATACTCGCTGTACAAAATGGAAGGCGAGGAAATTCACGAAGTAGCGGTTGGTCCAATCCATGCCGGTGTTATCGAGCCAGGGCATTTTCGATTTCAATGCCATGGCGAACTTGTCTATCACTTAGAAATCATCCTTGGATACCAGCACCGAGGGATTGAAAATTTACTGCTTCACGCCTCACCCAACCAACAATCCATTCTGTGCGAATCGATTACCGGTGATACTGTTATCGGTCATTCTCTGGCGTATGCACTGGCAATGGAAAGTCTGTCGGGCAGCGCTGTCAGTTTACGCACTCAAATTTTACGATCTGTTGCTGAAGAACTCGAACGTATCGCCATGCATCTTGCCGGACTTGGAGGCATTGCCAACGATATCGGCTACGCTATCGGCGCCTCTTCGTACGGAAGATTGAGAACACTCGTCATTAACAGCAGCGCTCTTCTTTGCGGCTCCCGTTTTGGCAGAGGATTTATCGTTCCCGGTGGATTACGATTTAACCCTGACGACGAGGCAATCGAAAAACTACGCACCAATTTGCGCATTGTTCAAGATGACGTTCAAAAAATTAACGATGTGTTTTTCGGCGCCGCAAGCGTTCTTGCACGATTAGATCACACTGGCACCGTGAGCGGTGAATGGGCAAAAGCCATAGGGATGGTTGGACCTGCGGCACGCGCCTGCGGCGTAGAACTTGATACCCGAAGTCAATTTCCCTATGGTGCGTACCGCTATACTCATCTTCCGTTAACAACATTGCGAACCGGCGATGTTTTTGCACGAGCGCGCATCCGGTCTTTAGAAATTGATGAATCGCTCCGTTTTATTTTCGAGCAGTTGGAAAATCTCCCTGCAGGACAAGTACGGCAAGCGTTAAACAACAGAAAGAAAAATTCGGGTGTCATCTCACTGACTGAAGGATGGCGAGGTGAAATTGCCCACTGCGTGTTTACCGATGAAAATGGTTCACTCAAGCGTTACAAAATCAAAGATCCGTCATTCCATAATTGGTACGGATTAGCTCTTGCACTGCGTAGTGAGGCAATTTCTGATTTTCCACTGTGCAACAAAAGTTTTGATTTGTCTTATTCAGGACATGATTTATAATCCGCAAGATGTCAGACATCTTGCCTATCAGATTCGCAACTATGTGAAAAGTGAAATTACATTTATTACGATGATGTCTGACTTCTTCGAAAACGAAAAGGATTTACTATGATTGAGAGCATTCAGTTACGAGTTTTACAGGGCGACCCGATCGTTCACGATGTTCATCACGCATCATTGCCTCCGCTTTTTCGCGGAATGCCCGAACTCTACCCAGACAAATGTCCAGATGGATGCAAAGAATGCCAGAGTGTGTGTCCAACAAACGCTATTCAATTGAATCCGTTGAAAATTGATATGGGTTTGTGTGTGTTTTGTCCGTTGTGCGAGCAAGAATGTCCAGAGGAAGCAATTCATTTTACCAATGAATACCACCTCACCTGCAGTTCGCGTGAACAACTTGTTGTTGACGGCAGTAAGAAAAAAATTACTCCTGAGGTTGCATCGGAAAAAATCAGAAAATATTTTGGCAGGTCGTTAAAACTTCGTCAAATCTCCGCCGGCGGATGCAACGGCTGTGAACTGGAATTGAATGCGTTGAGCAATGTGAATTTTGATATGGGGAGATTCGGAATTGAGTTTGTCGCATCACCGCGTCACGCCGATGGAATTGTCATCACCGGACCGCTTCCAAAAGCAATGGCTGAAGCAACGTTTTTATGCTACGATGCCGTACCGAATCCAAAAATTACCATCCTCTTTGGAGCATGTGCTATCTCCGGCGGCATATTCAAAAATTCGCCTGAACTTGACCGAGAATTT
>JBFMDF010000398.1:0-2320 GCA_040753935.1 Bacteroidota bacterium
TGTTATTTGCACATTGTTCCTGTCACTATTTCTTGCTGCATCAAAACGACGGAGTGAGTTGGTTTTGATCAATACCAACAACATAGAAACAAAACGGAAAGTGTTAAACGAGTATGATGTAAATTTTCTCAACCTCGTGTTAGTCATTACGGCAACAGGCATGGCAATTTCATATTCGTTATACACAATGGCTGAAAGAACAATTGCGACATTTGGTACGGAGTATTTAATTTTTACCACTGTTTTCGTCTTATTTGGAATCTTTCGCTATTTATTTCTCGTCATCAACAAAGGACTGGGGGAGAATCCAAACGCGATTATCGTGCACGATGGCCCGATGGCCGTGAACATTGTTCTGTATTTACTTTCAGTCCTGTTCATCATTTACTTCACGAAGTAGAAAAAACTCATTCTGCGTACTTCATAAACTCCAATTCTTTTCGTATTATTCTCCCATGAAAGTTACTAATTGGGGAAATTATCCGGTTATTGACGCGTTAGTGCATTCACCTTCGACATTTGAAGAAGCATCATCTGTCGTACGATCATCATCTGAATTGATTGCACGCGGATTAGGCCGCTGTTACGGCGACTCCTCCTTGAATCATACCATCCTTTCAACACTGCGGCTTAATCACATTCTTCGTTTTGATGAGGAGCAAGGTGTGCTGACGTGCGAAGCAGGCGTATCCCTGTCAGAAATTTTGGATACGGTTGTTCCACGAGGATGGTTTCTGCCGGTAACCCCAGGTACCAAATTCGTCACTGTTGGTGGTGCTATTGCTTCGGATGTTCACGGAAAAAATCATCACGTGGCTGGGCCATTTTCAAATTTTGTTCACTCGATAACCATAGTACTCGGCGACGGAACTATTCTTACGTGTTCAAGAACAGAACACGAAGATTTATTTAAAGCAACTTGTGGTGGTATGGGGCTGACGGGAATTATTCTTGAAGCAACGTTCTCTTTAATAAAAATTGAAACAGCGTATATTCGTCAACGAATAATTAAGACAAACAACATTGACGAAACGTTCGAACAATTTGAGAAAAATAAACACTGGACGTATTCCGTAGCATGGATTGACTGTCTTGCACAAGGGAATACTCTGGGACGTTCTGCTTTAATTTTAGGCGAACACGCAACGAAAGAAGAAATTGGATACCGATACAGAAATCCGTTAAAGATTGAAAAGCCATTTTCTGCCTCCGTACCGATATTCTTCCCGAATTTCGTCCTAAATCCGTATACAGTTCGCCTCTTCAACGTGCTTAGATATACCTCATACATTTCCGGAGATAGTGTTGTTGAATATGAACCATTCTTTTATCCGTTGGACAGAATACTGCAGTGGAACAGGATTTACGGAAAACGAGGTTTTACTCAGTATCAATTTGTACTGCCGAAAGATCAATCGTACGAAGGGCTAAAAACTATATTGAAAAAAATTGCAGAAAGCGGAGAGGGTTCATTTCTTGCCGTGTTGAAATTGTTTGGACAACAACAGGGAATTCTTTCATTTCCGCAGGAAGGATACACGCTGGCACTCGATTTTCCGTTAACTGAAAAAGCGATAAATTTATTTACTGAATTAGATGCCATTGTTACACACTATGGTGGACGTTTATACCTGACAAAAGATGTACGAATGAAGAAAGATGTTTTTGAAAAAGGTTATCCCTTCCTTCCGCAATTTCTTAACATCAAACAAAAATACGATCCACAGAAAAAATTCCTTTCATTGCAATCACGAAGAATTGGAATACTATGAAATACGTTTTGATTATAGGCGCTGGTTCTGATATTGCCCGCCCACTTGCGTTTTTGTATGCAAAACATGGATACAACATCTATCTTGCAAGCCGCAGTTATGACCGTCTGTTGCGCGATGCGAATGATTTGAAAATCCGCTTCAATGTAGATGCACAGGCATTTCGGTTTGATGTTTCCGACACGCAAAATCATCGTACGTTTTACGAGTCGCTTACACACAAGCCGATCGGAATTATTTGTCTCGCGGGAATTCTTGGTGACCAACAACTCGCTGAGAAAGATTTTTCTGAAGCAAAAAAAATTATTGAAGCAAACTATCTCGGATTAGTTTCCATTCTTCATATCGTAGCCGAAGATTTTGAAAAACGCCGGGAAGGATTTATTATAGGTGTCAGTTCCATTGCAGGTGAGCGTGGACGAAAAAGTAACTACGTCTATGCAAGTGCAAAAGCTGGTTTCACTACTTTTCTATCAGGACTTCGAAACCGGTTATACACGTCCGGTGTTCATGTGATGACTGTTCATCCCGGTTATATCAGAACAAAA
>JBFMDF010000399.1:0-2319 GCA_040753935.1 Bacteroidota bacterium
AACATACGGCAATATATTGTGGAAAATTACTACTTGAAACATCTGATATGCTCTGATCATTGACGAAATAGACCTTCTTTTTATTTGAAGTAAAATCAAGTTATCCGATATAGTAATTTACAATAATCATGCAACAAAAACTGTGAATGCGGCGTAATGAACATAGTTCGCCGCTTTCATCGTTTATGGAGGAATAATGAAGAATTTAGTACGGTTTTGTTTAATCTGTTGCAATGTACTGATTGCATCAGCAGAACAGAATCAATTACGAACTGTGAAACTTACGCATCCTATAGAAGTAGATGGCAAACTCACCGAAACAATCTGGAATACGATTTCAGCCGTTTCACAATTCAAACAGAAAGAACCCAACCAAGGCAAACCGCCGACAGAGAAAACAGAGGTGTGGATAGCGTACGATGACAATGCGCTGTATGTTGCGGCGCGATTGTATGATTCCCAGCCGGACTCCATCATTGCTTTACTCTCACGCCGCGACAACTTAAGCAATGCCGATTGGTTCGGAGTCTTTCTCGATCCATATTATGACAAACGGACGGGAAATTATTTTGTGGTAGGACCGGCCGGTTCTATAGGAGATGGCGTACTCTACAACGATGACTGGGACAGCGATGATTGGGATGCAGTATGGGAAGCAAAAACCGCGATTGATGAATTCGGATGGACGGTGGAGATGAGAATTCCATTTTCGCAACTGCGGTTTCATGATAAACCTCAGCAAGTGTGGGGAATCAATTTTCGACGAGATATCGGAAGAAACAATGAGCAAGACTATCTTGTTTACACGCCACGAACGGAAAGTGGATTCGTCTCGCGGTTCTATCAATTGGTTGGGATAGAAGGAATCAAACCGTCAAACGCGCTTGAAATATTACCGTTTGCCACAACAAAAGCAGAATACACTCACCCTGCGCCGGGGAATCCATTCAACAACGGCTCACGTTATACGCCTGATCTCGGAGCCGATATTCGATACGGCATCAGCAGCAATCTTATTTTGAATGCCACAGTCAACCCCGATTTCGGTCAAGTGGAAGTTGATCCGGCGGTGGTAAATTTATCGGATGTAGAATCATTCTTTTCAGAAAAACGTCCGTTCTTCGTGGAAGGGGCGAACATCTTTACCAATTACGGACAAGGTGGCGGACGAAATTACTGGAACTTCAATTTCCCGTACACCACACCATTCTACAGTCGCCGTATTGGGCGTTCTCCACACGGCAACGATACACTGACTTCCACCGACTTTATTGATGCACCGTTTGCAACAAGAATTCTTGGTGCAGGAAAAATTACCGGCAAAGTCGGCAACGGGTGGAATGTCGGAACAATTCATGCCGTAACCGCTCGCGAATTTGCTGACTACAAAATTGGAATGATGCGTAACGAAGCAGAAATAGAACCGTTGACGTACTACGGCGTTGGGCGTGCACAGAAAGATTTCAACGAGGGAAGACAAGGGTTTGGAATACTAACAACGCACACCCAGCGTCAGTTTTCCGATAATGCATTGAGAAATGGATTGAACAGCACTGGTTCGTTTTTCGGTATTGACGGATGGACCTTTCTCGACAGCAACAAGACGTGGGTGGTGACGGGGTACGGAAATCTTTCACATGTTACAGGTAGCACGAACCGTATGATTCAGTTGCAGAGAAACTCTCAACATTACTTTCAGCGCCCCGATGCTTCGCATGTAAATGTGGATTCGAACGCCACATCGATGACCGGTTACGCCGGACGTTTGTATCTTATCAAACAAAAAGGAAATTTCTTTTTTAATTCATCGTTTGGATTTATCGATCCGAAGTATGAAGTAAACGATCTTGGTTTTCTCGCACGTGCCGATGTGGTGAACATGCATATTGCCGGCGGTTACAATTGGTCTGAACCCGACGGAATATTCAGAAGGAAAGAACTTGGCGGCGGTTTTGGACAAAGTTTTGATTACGAAGGAAATCTTATTCATCGTGTCATCGTGCAGTTCGGATATTTTCAATTGATAAACTACTACGCTCTCAACTGGAGTTTTGCCGTGAATCCAAACGAATCAATCAACAATCGGAGAACCCGCGGCGGACCATTGACTATCAATAAAAAAGGATATGAATACAATCTCTTTTTGAATTCGGATTACAGCAAAAGCATCGTTGCAGAAGCCACGGTGAATTCATACGTTTCCGACGATACAAGGTACACTAGTTACAGCGTCTGGCTTCAATTTCGTCCCGCTCCCAATATTACATTTTCGACTGGACCACAATTTGATCAGGAACGCCAGGAGTTGATGTACATTGG
>JBFMDF010000400.1:0-2319 GCA_040753935.1 Bacteroidota bacterium
GTAGGCGAAAAGATGTTATTTGTTTTATCCCGTTGCAACGTGAATGCTTCAATAAAGTTAAACTGTTTCGTTGTATCTTCGACACGAAGTTGTTGCGGATTTTTGAATTTTGGATCGACGCGCTCGATGTTGAAATCCGTTATTCCACTGGTGTACGTTGCAAATTTTGTGTTAAATGAAACCTTCGCCCGCAATGTGTTCAGCGTGTAGTCAGGTTGCTTCTCTGCTTCTGCCGTCAATGTGATTCCGGCAGATGTTTTGTTGCTATAGAAATAGGGAAAGATTAACTGTGATTGAATATCCGCCTTCGAGAACAACGTCGGTTCGCTCAGTCCATTGTGAAACGCCCCTCGAAAATCCAACTGTTCTAAACGGTTAATACGAGCACGGGCATTGATCGAAAAATTTCTCGCTCCTCCTAAAAAGTTACGATGCTTGTACCCCAGACCAAGACCAGTGGAAAAAAGTTCGTTATTTTCACTGAGCACGAGAAATTCGGGGGTAATTTCCTGCATTTCCAATGTACGGTACTGAATAAGAAGAGGCACAGTGGAATTTCCCATCGAATCTTCAACAAAAAACGGTTTGATATTTACCGTTTCAAAGATACCGAGGCGATTCAAATTTTGTTCGCTGGCACTACGCTTCGCTTCACTGTAAACTTGCCCGGCTTCGAAATCGAGTTGCTGCATGATTATTTCCGAATCGATGTGCGAGTAATTTTCATTTATTTGAACTGTGCCAAAAACAAATTTTTTTCCTGGAGCGAAACGCAATACCACCGTGATGTTGTTTGTTGAAGCATAACGCCGTTGCACCCCTCCTTCCAACGTAGCCAGGGGGTAGCCGTTAGACTGAAGCAACTTGAGAATTCTGTTTTGTTCATCAATGATATTTTGTTTGAAATACGGATCACCTTTCTTAAGCAAACTTCCTTGCTGAATCTGTTCCCACAACTGGCTATCAATCTTTTCCAATCCCTGCAGTTGTACAGTATCAATAAGTGAGCGCCGATTGGTAACAACGTGTAATGAAATATCAACGTAACGTGATTGTTCTCTGAAAGTCACCACCGTATCTATCTTCACATTAAAATAGCCTCTCTCCGAAAAGTAATCATACAGGTGAGTGATATCGTTATAAAAAATTAATGGATCGTAATACGAACGAGGAGCGCCAAGATTTTGTGCGATATTTTCGTTTAGAAAAATCCATCCTGCCCACGGTGTTTCGGCAGTAATCATTTCATTTTGTACATCGTTTGGCGAAAAATCCCCGTCAACAGAGATAGATAGATTCGTTATCTCTGGTCGAATGTGCTGGCGTTCGGGAGACTGTGCTTCGGCAATTTCTACACCAAAAAGAAATACCCCGACCAGCCACACAATGGCAAATGTATAACGCGGAAATATCACAGCGGCAATATTCACAAGTTTAGAAGACTCAACAAAAAACCCAGCATACGATACGCTGGGTTTTGAGAATGCATACAATAGTAACGAAAAGGGCAAAAACTTAGTACTCGTTTTCGTCCTCGTAAAAAAAATCATCGTCGGTCGGATAATCCGGCCAAATATCTTCAATGCTTTCATACGGCTCTTCGGCGTCTTCCAACTCATTAAGATTTTCAATCACTTCCGGAGGAGAGCCGGAACGAATAGCATAGTCGATTAATTCTTCTTTTGTAGCGGGCCATGGCGCATCTTCAAGGTACGATGCAAGTTCCATTGTCCAAATCATATTTCTTCCACCTCAAAAAAATTATTTTGCTGAATTACTGGCTAATTGAGATTTAATTTTTTCGTAGTCGACATCATCGACAAAATATTCAACAGGATTTTGCTGAATACCGTTCCGACGGACTTCGTAGTGCAAATGTGGTCCTGTCGAACGTCCGGTATTTCCAGAATAGGCAATCAATTGTCCACGTTTGACTCGTTGACCTGAGCGCACCACACATCGAGAAAGGTGCGCATACCAGGTTTTGTATCCAAAACCATGATTAATTTCCAATGCAATACCGTATGAACTGCCGGTTGCCCCGGAAAACTCTACAACGCCGTCACCAGTTGCATAAACTGGCGTTCCAATGTCATTATGAATGTCAACTCCTTCGTGCATACGCATGACCCCGAGAAATGGATCGCGCCGCATTCCGAAGCCATGGTAGGAGTATGTGCCAACCATTGGTTTAATGGCGGGAAGACTTGCAAATAAACTTTTGTTCTCTTCGTGCTTGCTGTAAATTTGCTGGTAACTTTGTTTCTGAAATGCGATCTCTTTTTCAATTTTATCAAGAAGAAGCGACGAAGTGGAGAG